>CAIPJU010000101.1 GCA_903865465.1 uncultured Bacteroidota bacterium | reverse complement strand
AATTCATTCGGAAGACAGTGCTTGGAGCTGCAGGTTTGACGCTAAGCGCCAGAAGTTATTCCAGAATCCTTGGATCGAATGACAGGATCCGGGTAGGAATATCAGGTTTTTCCGATCGTTTCCGGTCGTCGCTGGCACCTGCTTTTTTAAGTATGTCAAAGGAGCTTAATTTCGAATTTGTTGCTGTTTCTGATCTTTGGAACCGGCGCCGCGATGAGGCAGAAGGATTCTTCAAAGAAAAAGGTATTTCCCTGAGGAAAGCACGCAATAATGATGAGCTCTTCAGCGGGAAAGATACTGATGCGGTAATTATCAGTACTGCCGATTTTCAGCACGCCTTGTTACTCGCCGAAGCTGTCAGGGCAGGACAGGATGCTTATTGCGAGAAGCCTTTTGCAGAAACTATGTTAGACGCAAAGGAAGCGCTTAAGGCAGTAAAAGAGACAAAGAAGATTGTCAAGATAGGTTCTCAGAGACGAAGCACCCCAAACTATATTGCTGCAAATGATTTTATAAGATCCGGAAAATTCGGGAAAATAGTCATGGTGGAGATGTCATGGAATGTCAACCAGCCTGGAAGATGGCGCAGACCCGCACTGGTAAACAACATCAGGGAACAGGATACCGACTGGAAACGATTCCAGATGAATCGCGCACCTTCTGCCTGGGACCCAAGGAAGTATCTGGAATTCAGGCTTTTCTGGCCATATTCTTCAGGCATCCCGGGCCAGTGGATGGCTCATCAGATTGATACGGTTCATTGGTTTACAGGCCTTAGTCATCCAAACAGCGTAGCAGCAAACGGGGGGATATATCTCTGGAAAGACGGAAGGACCAACTATGATACCATGACTGCAGTTATGGATTACGGAAATAGTGACTCAGGATTCCAGGTGGTCTATAGTTCACGTTTCACAAATGGAGCAGGTGGTACCAAAGAGATCTATTTTTCCAATGGAGGCTCCCTTAATCTCGACACAAATAAAATTACCCCGGAAGGCGGGCTCGAAGAGGGTGATGCCAGGGCGATGGGAATGAAGCCAAATCTTCTCGAATCAATGGATCTTCCCGGTTTCAAAGTAGAAACCTCAGCTAATACGGGCTCCGACCCGATGACAAATGCCCATATGAGAAACTGGATGGAATGCGTGCGCAGCAGGAAGACTCCCAATGCCGATGTTATGGCAGGCTACAACCATTCAATTGCCAATATAATGTGTACCGCAGCTTTGCGTACAGGGGAGAAGTCATCGTTCGATGAAGCCAAACAGGAAGTTCTTGCAGGCGGTAAAGTATTTCAATATTAATATTTCCTGGTTATGGTGCTATTAAACTTTAAAAACAGAATCCGGCAAAAAGGCTGTCTGATTATTCTAATGGTATCATTGGTGCAAGTGCTGAACTTGTCGGCACAATCAACAGGAGAAAAAGGTGTCAGGTTTGTAAAAGACCAGAAGAAAGAGAAAATAGACATTTATATAAATGGAAGTTTTTTTACCTCTTACAGGTATTCAACAAAATATGAAAAGCCATTCCTGTTCCCGGTAACTGCTCCAAATGGTTCTGTAATAACAAGGGGCTACCCTGTTGAACCACGAAAAGGTGAAAGAGTCGATCATCCTCATCATATTGGAATCTGGTTTAATTATGGAAA
This sequence comes from uncultured Bacteroidota bacterium, assembly GCA_903865465.1. Lineage (GTDB taxonomy): Bacteria > Bacteroidota > Bacteroidia > Bacteroidales > VadinHA17 > LD21. The sequence continues at coordinate 7,935 of CAIPJU010000101.1, read as the reverse complement.
TGTAAACGGACTGGATTTCTGGAACAACTCATCTTCAATTCCTTCTGACAAAAAAGATTCATATGGCCACATAACTCATCAGGCAATCATCAGGGCCGAAGGTGGCAGTTTCGGAATTCTTGAAGTAGAGATGAACTGGGACGATAATAAGGGAAATTTAATATTAAAAGAGCATACGAAATATATTTTCTCGGGCGACAGTGCAAGCCGCACCATCGATCATATATCCACTCTTACGGCAGTGAACGGACCAGTTGAGTTTGGCGACAGCAAGGAAGGGATGTTCGCCATCAGGGTCGACAGGGCGTTCGAGATGCCATCAAATGAGGCACTCGTATTTACTGATGATAAGGGAAATCCGACTACAGTGCCGGCAAATGACAATACAGGAGTGACAGGCAATTATTCTTCCAGCAATGGCCGTTCGGGTGATGCTGTCTGGGGTACCAGGAATAAATGGGTTATTCTTACAGGGATTAAGGATAATGTTCCGGTATCATTTGCAATTATTGACAATCCCGCTAATAAAGGTTTTCCGGCCTATGCCCATGCCCGAGGCTATGGATTATTTGCAGTTAATAACCTTGGCTGTAATTCTTACGATCCTGCCCAGCCTAAATCGGATCTGATTATTGAGAAGGGAAAGTCAATTACGCTGATGCACAGGTTCTTCATCAGATCCGGACTGGCTATAAAAACTGATGAAGCTGAAGCCCAGTTCCGCAATTTTTCAGGAAAATATTGAACACATTTAATGGGATTTATATTGGGGAAATTAATTTTAACTAACTGAAAAACAAACATGAAAACAATGTACCGATCAAAATGGAAAGGACTTTTTTCACAGGCTATCCTGATAATTCTGCTGTTTTTTCTATCATTAAACAGCAGGGCCTCTTCAGAGGGGAAACGCGATTATTATGAATTAAAGATTTACCACATTTCTCAGAAGAGTCAGGAAGCGCGTGTGGATGCGTATCTGAAGGATGTCTTCATTCCGGCTCTTCACAGGGCAGGGGTAAAATCAGTTGGCGTTTTCAAGCCGGTTGAGGCTGATACGGCTTACGGAAAACTGATTTATGTATTCATCCCATTTAAATATATTGATGAATTCACAAAATTGCCGGATCTGCTTCTTAAAGATAAGGTTTATCCGGAAGCATCAAAATCGTTTACCGATGCACCATTCAATGATCCTCCCTACACCAGGGAAGAGTGCATCCTTTTGAAGGCTTTTAAAAATATGCCCCATTTTGAAATTCCGGCATACTCAACTTCTCCTGCTGAAAGGATATTTGAGCTGCGCAGCTACGAAAGCGCTACCGAGGCAAAAGCAATTAAGAAGATTGAAATGTTCAATGATGGCGGGGAAATAAGCCTTTTTGCCTCTCTTAAGTTTAATGCAGTCTTTTTTGGTGAAGTTCTCTCCGGAAGCCATATGCCCAACCTTATATATATGACTTCATTTTCCGACATGAAGGCTCATGATGAACACTGGAAGGAGTTTGGCAGTTCATCAGAATGGAAAAGGCTTTCAGGACTTGAGGAATTCAAGAATACGGTATCAAAAGCAAATCCTTACCTTCTTCATCCCGCTTCGTATTCTGATTTTTAAAAATTTGTATTCCTGAGAAAATTATGTTAAGTAATATATTGATAAATAATTCATTAAAAAACGGACTTGTTTTATTGAACTTGTGTTGAAAACCTCCTTAAACGGTCGCTGATGGTCATATGCAGTCAATTATAAGTCTTCATTTGTCAAAAAATATTACTTTAAATGATAATATTATTTTACATTTGAATAATTAAACTGAAAAGACATGAGAAAAATTTACCTGATAACACTATTGTTTCTGGCCATAGGCAGTTCTGCTTTCTCGCAGGCTCTTACAGGGTCAAAAATAATCAACCCGGGTGGCGGAGGTGATTACCTTTCGTTCACTGCTGCTATCAACGACCTTAATACCAAGGGCGTAGGTGTAGGTGGTGTAATATTCAATGTTCCTGCAGGGTCGCTCTTCAATGAAGCGGGAATGGCAATTAACACTACGACCTCAACAGTTACAAACCCCATCGTTTTCCAGAAAAGCGGTGTGGGGGCTGATCCTGTAATTTACGCTAAAACCACCGCGGGAGGTGATTTCGATGTTGCCCTGACAATTAGGGGAACCGATTATGTCACTTTCGACGGGATTGACATTGTTTCTGATCCCGCAGCTGTTGCAGATGCTGATAAAACGGAATACGGTATAGCACTATACAATTCCGGAAACAGCGGATGTGATCATATCACAATAAAGAACTCAGTGATAAATATCGACCCAAGAAGCACAGGAACCATTGAACAGTATGGTATAGTAATGAGCCAGGGTGCTTCACTGATTTCAGGAATAATTTCAAATGTAGTTATCGATAATGTTACTTTTATTAAAGGAAGAACTTCGATCTATATTTATACACAGTCTATTCCCAATGAAAGCATAGAAATTAAGAATTGTAAGTTTGGTGATCCTGTCACTGCGACATCTCCTCTTGACCATGGTTCTTTGTTTAAATCTGACGCAACCAAGAATCTCTCTTTCCACGATAATGAAATTAAGAACATCGTTGCACCTAATTTCCTTGCTTTAAATATTGACAACTACAGGGGTGTAAGTCTTGTTTACAATAACAAAATACATAACCTGAGGTCGACATCAACAGATGAGATTTCAGGACTCACAGGCATCTATATGAATTCAGGAGATGTAACAGCTGAAATGGATCTTTATAATAACCTTGTTTATGATTTAGATGGATCCCGCGCTGTTAATACTGCGAGTTCACAGTTTTACAGGAATATTCTTGCAGTTTACGGAAGCGGTACAGCAAAGCTGAAAATATACAATAATACTATAACAGGCAGTTCAGCCAATGCCAATGAAAACATTGTTCTTGCTCTTGCAGGAACCAATGCTGAATTCAAGAACAATATCATAGCTGATTATTCTGTTCCGGGAACCTATAGCTACAGATCGCTGATATCCTCAGATGGGATAGCTGAAAATAATCTTTTCTGGATTGATGAATCACTCGCAAATAACTATACCTACTCAGGATCTACTTATTATAAGTTCAAGAGCTGGCAAAAAGGAACAGCCAAACCCTCACCTGGTTATTTCCTGAATAATATCCTTGCCGATCCTTCATTTACCGACAAGGCAGCGTTTAATTTCATTCCGACAAATCCAAGTCCGGCTTCGAATAACGGTCAGCCTCTTGCAAGTGTGACATCGAGCATCAATGGGGTTGCCAGAAGCGCAACTACTCCCGACATTGGAGCTTACGAAGGTGATTTTGGCACAACAACCGATCTGTACCCACCGGTAATAAGATTCCAGGCGCTTCAGTCTGTTTTGTCAGGAACAGTTAAACTTACTGCCAACATAGCTGATAATATCGGTGTAACTACAGCAATACTCTGGTACAGAGCTAAGGCTGCAACAACAACATTTATTCAGGTAAGCGGGATTCAGTACGGAAATATCTGGGAATTTACCTTCCCTGCACTTTCAACTGGTTCATATGAATATTTTTTGTGCGCGAAAGATACTGAAGGCAATGTCATCTCAAACGGATTTATGACATCAGGTTTGCAGGCCACCTCAACTGGCCTGGTTACCAATAACCCTGCAGCAAATCCCGATTATGTATATAGTTTCTCTTTCGGTCAGACACTCGGAGGAGCAGTAACAGTGGGTACAGGCGGGACTTATACCAGTCTTACCAACACAGGCGGTTTATTCGATGCAATCAATTCATCGCTTGTCAGCGCTAATATTACAGCTTCAATTATTTCGGACCTTACCGAATCAGGTACAATTACACTTAAGCAGTGGCAGGAATCAGGCACAGGCAACTATACACTGACCATTCAGCCAAACAGTGCAACACTAAGGACAATATCGAACAGTAACCCGACTGCGGTAACTCTTGAAGGTGCCGACAGGGTAACCATTGATGGCAGCTTTACCGGAGACAATACCAGCCATCTGACATTTTCAGCCGCCAATACCAATCCACTCAAACTGCTGAGTACATCAGACAACAACGGTTGTACTAATATTGCTGTAAGGTATTGCAGCTTTACTTCCGTTTCATGGTCATGCATCTCTTCAACCGGTATTAATCATTCCGATATAACAATTGAAAACATAAGTTCACCCAAGGGTTACTCGGGACTTTCACTGACAGGAATTACGAGGCCAATCATCAGAAATTCTGTATTTGGCAGCACTGACTTAGCTAATACACTTATGTCTTATGGTATTGCCCTTGATAAATGCTCCGATATTCTTATTGAAACAAACAACGTAAGGAATATTGTAAATACCACAAATGATTTCAACACCTTCGGTATCAGAGTTTCAAATACTACAGGCGGAAGCATCAGCAGGAATATTGTAACCAATGTGAGCAACACCTCTGCAAGTGGTTCGGAAATTTCCAATGGTATCACCCTGTCATCTTCAAAGAACCTTACCGTATCAAATAACATCGTATCCGGTGTAAACGGGACGGGAAGTTCAGTGACTTATTCTACTGAAGGCATAAAAGGAATTGTTCTCGTGACTTGCGATAACGTTAAATTCTATTACAACACTATTAATATGTTTGGAACAGGAAACACTGTTGCAAGCGGAGTTTGTTTTGCTCTAACCACTGAGGGATCGACAAATCTTGATATCAGCAATAACATCTTCTCAAATGCTATTGACAACGCTATCGTTCCAACATATACAAAAGGTGTTATTCAGTCGACTGTAGAATTGTCAAATAATTTCAGAAATAATATTTATTATGTAGGTGGTACAAAGGCCAGCGATCCATTTACCATTTCGAGTGTGGGAGGCCTTACATTTGCATTATGGCGCAGCAGCGGTTTCACACCGGGTAATGGTCGCGACCTTGGAAGTAGTGTAGTGATCCTAAATTCACAGCCGGCGCAACAAATGATGTAACCCTTCAGGCAACATCTCCAGCCCTTAATTCGGCTCTTCCGGTTGCAGTTACCTTTGATTATAACAATGCCACCAGAAGCGCAACAACACCTGACATAGGAGCCTTCGAGGACAGCCAGGTTCTTTCTGCCGATATTATTGCACCCGTGATCAGTTACGTTCCATTTGATAACTCTTCAAATCTGTCACCTGTATTTACAGCTACAATCACAGATAACGTTGGTGTGACCGCTGCCAAAATGTGGTACAGGGTAAAAGGAACAGCTACTGCCTTTACAGCAATAAGCGGTTCACAGTCGGGAAATACCTGGTCTTTCGCTGTTGTAACACCTCTTACCCTGAACAACGAATATGAGTATTTCATATGTGCTGTCGATGCAGCAGGTAATGTTGGCGTAAACGGTATTACAGAATCAGCTCTCGACGCGGTAGCTGTTGGATTGACCAATAATACTCCTGCCGCTTCACCTCTGTTTGTAAGAAGCTTTAAGGTAACTGATGCTTCTATAGTGGTTGGCGCCATCACTGGTGCTCCATTCTATGTGAGCAATACAAAGACTGGTACCATTTCGATTCCTTTTACAGCAACCGGACCATATACCTCCAATACATTCACGGCATACCTGTCGAATTCAACCGGCAGCTTTGCTTCTGAAGTAAGTATTGGGAGCCTTGTTTCCAATGCAAGCGGTACAATAACAGGAACATTACCGGTATCACTTTCGGGAACTGGTTATATGGTTAGAGTGAAAGCATCCAGTCCTGTAATCGTAAGTAACCCCAGCCCGGTATTCCAGGTTATTAATGACAATACCTCACCTGTTGTTACCCTTTCGAACAGTGCGGGGAATCCGGTTTCAACACCGATTACCCTCACAATCGAATTCAGTGAAGCTGTCACTGCCTTCACTGTTGATAAGATTACAGCAACTAATGCTACATTGAGTGCATTTACAGTTGTTACTACCGACAAGAAGTTTACAGTACTTGTAACACCAATTAACTCTGGAACTGTTACAGTTAAGGTTGAAGCCGGGAAAGTTACAGACCTTGCAGGGAACAACAATGCAGAATCGAATACCATAAATGTTTCATACATCGAAACCGGAGTACCTCATCTGAATATTACTTCGGCTGGCAGCGTGACCTACTTCAATACACCTACCATCACACTTACCTTTACATTCGATCAGGATGTTACTGACTTCCTCGTTGGAGATATCGTTGTTACAAATGGAGCTGTATCGGGCTTTGCAACAACTACTGCAAGGATATACACTGCTATTCTTACACCTGCAGGGCAAGGACCTGTAAGTATAACTGTTCCTGACGATGCTGCACTTAACGGAACATTGAAAGGCAATAGCGCCTCCACTTTAAATCTTAATTACGATAGTGTCAAGCCTACGGTAGCCCTTTCAATGGTCAGTGGTTCAAGTCCGATAAATGTACCTTTCGATGTATATGTTGATTTCTCTGAGGAGATTACAGGCATGACAATCGATAAGATTACCGTTACTAACGGAACGGCTTCGAATCTGGTAAAAGTAAGTATCACCAGGTACAAAGCTACCATCGCACTGCCTTTAACAGATGGTACTGTCACAATAGGTTTTGCTGCAGGTCTGGTTTCCGATGCAGCTACTAATACCAACTCAGCAGCTACCGATCTTGCTGTTGTGGTTGACAGAGTCGGGCCAACACCAGTGGTATCACGAACAAGTGGTTCAGGACCAGTTTCAGGGGCATTTGGAGTGACCATAGGCTTTAATGAAGCTGTAACTGGATTTGATCTTACAGGAATCACTGTAACTAATGGCACTGCAAGCGCATTTGCTGTTGTCAATGCATTAACCTATACTGCAACTATAACACCTCTTGCTGAAGGCGATGTTCTTGTAAGTGTCGCTGCAACTAAGGCCAAGGATCTGGCAGGAAACGACAATGTTGCTTCCAATACTCTCACAGTGACCGCCGATCTTACAGCTCCTACAGTTGTCATAACAAGAACAACCGGCTCAGGATCTGTCAGTGGCCTGTTTAATATAACATGTACCTTCAGCGAGCCAGTCAACGGCTTTGACCTTGTTGATCTTACTGTTGGGAATGGAACTGCCAGTAATCCCGTGATGGTAAGCAGCAGTGTATATACAGCTGACATAACACCGACTGCAGCAGGTAATGTTACAGTAGATATAGCAGCAGGTGTTGCTACTGACCTTGCAGGTAATCCGAATATAGCTGCTGTTCAGTTTGTTATACTTAATATCCCTCTTGGAGATGTCACTTTAAAGGGTGAAGCAATCAATGTTTATCCTAACCCTTCAACAGGAGCATTCAAGATCGAACTGGGCCATGTCAATGATCAGATTATTAAAATATTTGATCTTAACGGCAAGTCAGTCTATTCAGATCATGTTAAGCAGACTGTTACCGACATTGAAATGAATACCCTTCCAAAAGGCATCTACATGCTTCATCTTATTGAAGGAAATAAAGTAACCTTGAAGAAGATTATTATCAAGTAAATCTTTCTGAACCATTTAAAAAGAAAAGCCCCGGATTCCCGGGGCTTTTCTTTTTAAATCAATATTAGTTTTCTAAAAGTATCATCTAAGCTAAACCGTGATATTTATCCGCGAAATAGCCTCTTCGACTTCTGCATTTGTCAGTTCATGGTCGGGCAAATTGTTTTCGAAATATTTCTCATATGCAGAGATGTCGAAATGTCCATGACCACTGAGGTTGAAAAGTATAGTTTTGGATACACCTTCCAGGTCAGCTTTTCTGGCTTCATCAAGAGCACCAGCGATGGCGTAGGATGATTCCGGGGCAGGAAGTATTCCTTCATTTCTGGCAAAGAGAACGGCAGCTTCAAAACATTCTCTCTGCATCTTAGCCTTCGCTTCAATACGTCCGTCTTTAAGAAGTT
>CAIPJU010000100.1 GCA_903865465.1 uncultured Bacteroidota bacterium | reverse complement strand
TGAACCGGTTTTCAAGGCAATTGAAAAGCTGAAATCGGAAAGGGATTATGATGAAATCATCTACACCTCTCCCGACGGTAACCTGCTTACCCAGAAGATGGCGAATCGCCTTTCACTTAAAAATAATATAATAATTCTTGCCGGCCACTATAAAGGAATCGACCAGAGAATCCGCGATCATCTTATTACAATGGAAATCTCCATTGGTGATTATGTTCTCTCCGGAGGTGAGATTCCTGCAGCTGTCATCACCGATGCAATAGTCCGGCTGATTCCGGGTGCCATTTCCGATGAGCAGTCGGCACTCTCCGATTCTTTTCAGGATGATCTGCTGGCTCCCCCTGTTTTCACACGTCCATCTGATTTTATGGGATGGACCGTACCAGATGTTCTTCTCTCGGGCAATACAGCCCTGATTGATAAATGGCGGCATGAACAATCGATCGAGAGGACAAAAAGATTAAGACCAGAACTTTTTGAAGATGATGAGTAGAATAATTGCTTCCTTAATATTGGTTGCCGGTTTTCTCTTCTCCTGTACAAAGGACTTTTCTTCTGATTCTTTAAAGCTGGGTTTCGTAAGTCCTCCAGATTCTGCCCGTCCGGGTGTTTACTGGTATTTTATGGATGGTAATCTCGACAAGGAGGGAATGACCAAGGATCTCGAGTCGATGAAGAAAGCAGGTATTGGATATGTCTTATTTCTTGAAGTAAATGTAGGAGTACCGCGGGGAAAGGTAAATTTCCTGAGCGAAGAGTGGCAGGAATTATATAAACATGCTGTTAATGAGGCTGACAGGCTTGGTATCAGGCTTATTTTAGGGTCAGGTCCCGGTTGGGCCGGAAGCGGAGGTCCTTGGGTGAAACCTGAACAGTCGATGATCCATCTTGTCTCGAGCGACACCACTGTTTCAGGCCCGGCTGATTTTGATGCCATTATTCCTGTTCCAAAACCACGTGAGCCTTACTTTGGTGACGGAAGCCTCACTCCGCATTTAAAAGATATCAGGAATAAATGGTACAGGGATGTTGCGATGATGGCATTTCCTCTTCCGCCTGTCACTTCATTAATTGACGGCATAGATGAAAAAGCGTTGTATTACCGTGCTCCATATACATCCAGACCAGGCGTTCTTCCATACCTGCCTTCAAAGGCTTCTTACAAGGAACTGCCCGGTTCGGCTATTGATCAGAGTAGAATAATAAATCTGACATCTTCATCCGACAGTTCTGGAAGATTACACTGGAGAGTCCCTCCCGGCCGGTGGAAAATTATGAGATCAGGAATGCGTAACAATGGTGCAGTGACCAGGCCGGCCCCTGAACCAGGTCTGGGTTTTGAAAGTGACAAATTCGATACTGCTTCTTTTGATGCCCATTATAACGCTTATATAGGAACTCTCTTAAAAAAGATCAATCTGGTGAAAAATAAAAGAGAATCAGGCTGGACCATGATCCATATTGACAGTTGGGAAATGGGTGCTCAAAATTGGAGTCCCGGATTCAGGGAAGAGTTTATTAAGCGCCGCAATTATGACCCACTGCCCTATCTCCCTGTATATACAGGACTTCCTGTTGGCAGCAGGGAAATGAGCGAACGTTTTCTGTGGGATCTCCGGAAAACCTCTGACGAATTGATAACTGAGAACCATGCTGGAAGGTTTAAAGAACTTGGGAGAAGAAATGGTTTCAGACTCTCCATTGAACCTTATGACATGAATCCTGCTTCTGACTTCAACCTGGGATGCGTTGCTGATGTGCCTATGTGCGAATTCTGGAGTTACGGTTTTGGCTATAACTCGTCCTTCAGCTGCATAGAGGCCACCTCCATAGCTCATGTATCAGGGAAACCGGTTGTAGCGGCAGAGGCATTTACCGCAGAAAGCAATGAAGCATGGAAAAAATATCCCGGCAATATGAAAAATCAGAGTGACTGGGCATTCTGTATGGGGATTAACAGGCTTATATACCACACTTTTGCACACAAACCATTCCCCGACAAATACCAGCCTGGCATGACCATGGGGCCTTATGGCGTTCATTGGGACAGAACTGAGACGTGGTGGCCGATGGCAGAAGCGTACCATAAGTATGTTACCAGGTGCCAGTTTGTTCTTTCACAAGGGATTACTGTGGCTGATATTCTGTATCTCACTCCCGAAGGAGCGCCACAGGTGTTCCTCCCTCCTGCTTCCGCAGTTGATGGTAATGCAGTGATGCCTGACAAGCGGGCTTACTCTTTCGATGGCTGTTCACCTGATTTCCTGATAAAAAACGGTTCAGTCAGCAATGGGAATATCGTGTTTCCAGGAGGAGCTTCATATAAGGTTTGTGTTCTCCCGAAAACTGAGACTATGACTCCGGAACTTCTTTCAAAAATATTTTCGCTCATTTCTGAAGGGGCAACGTTTATAGGAAATCCTCCGTTAAAATCACCATCGCTGGCGAATTATCCCAAATGTGATGAGCAGGTAAGGGATCTTGCAGGCAAGATATGGGGAATCAACCCGCTTCCTAAACTGGTTGCTCTTCATCGCTGCGGAAAGGGAATAGTTCTGTGCGGCGAATCACTGAAAACTGACAGATCTTATAACAGCGTTTTAAAAGACTCCCTCGATCTTTATCCCGATTATAATTTGGTTGCCGGATTACTTCAGGCTGCCGGCACCTCAGGGGATTTTGTTTCACATGGGAAGATCAGGTATACCCATAAATCACTTTCCGACAGGGATATCTATTTTATATCGAATCGTACCGATTCACCAGTTTCAGATACCTGCATGTTTCGTAATGGCTCATCGCACTCTGAGATATGGGATCCCCTCACAGGAGAAATTAATGCAGCAAGAAGTTTTTCAGAAAATGGAAGAACTGCTGTTACTGTCTATCTGGATTCATACCAGAGTAATTTTATTGTTTTTTATCATGATGCAGGGAAGAAATCTGCTTTTAACAATATAAACTTAAGTTCAGGGCAAGATCTTTATCCACTGGATGGATCGTGGAATGTGAAATTTGATCCGCACCGGGGCGGCCCTGAAAATGTACTATTTGAAAACCTGAGCGATTGGACAAAACGTCCTGAAGAAGCGATAAGGTATTATTCAGGGATTGCTACTTACTCCAAATCATTTAATTTACCCGATTCCACGCTTATAAATGGGAGTTATGATTTTTATCTCGACCTGGGTAAGGTAAAAAATATGGCCAGGGTAAGTCTCAACGGACATGACCTTGGTGTTGTATGGACAGCACCATGGAAGGTGAAGGTAAACGAAAGCCTGAAGAAAAAGGGTAATCTTCTTGAGATTGAAATTGCCAACTTGTGGATCAACAGGCTTATTGGAGATGAAAATGAACCATGGGATGGTGTTAAAGATGGAAAATGGCCTGACTGGCTCATTAAGGGTGAAAAACGTAATAGCAAGAGGTACACCTTTACTACTCATCATTTTTATCAAAAGGGAGATTCTCTTTCAGAATCAGGCCTTCTCGGACCCGTTAAAATACTAAAATTCAATAATATCAGTAAAGCTCAGAAGCTACGTGGCCAGTGAGAAATTTGATTTTGAAAATAAAAAAACCTTTCGTAAAATTGTAGTCTTAATTATCTGTTTTATAATTACTTAATAATCAATAACATGAACACACAGGATTATATTAATCGCGAGGACAAATACGGTGCACATAATTATCATCCGCTGCCGGTAGTTCTTGAGAGAGGCGAAGGACCATTCGTTTGGGATGTGGAAGGGAAACGCTATTTTGATTTTCTTTCAGCATATTCAGCTGTTAATCAGGGCCATTGTCATCCGAAGATTGTTAAAGCTCTGACTGATCAGGCACAAAAGCTCACTCTGACCTCCAGGGCATTTTATAATTCTGTTCTTGGTGAATATGAAGAATTTATAACAAAATATTTTGGTTATGAGAAGGTTCTTCCTATGAACTCAGGTGCTGAAGCCGATGAAACTGCTCTTAAGCTCTGCCGCAAGTGGGCTTATAAAGTAAAAGGCATAAAGGAGAATCAGGCCAAGATTATCGCCTGCGAAGGAAACTTTCATGGAAGAACAATAAGCATCATTTCGATGTCGACCGATCCGGATGCCAGGAATCATTACGGACCATTTACTCCAGGATTCGAAATAATACCATATAATGATCTTAATGCCCTTGAGAATGCGCTCCAGGATCCCAGCGTCGCCGGTTTTCTGGTAGAACCAATTCAGGGTGAGGCTGGTGTTTATGTTCCCGATGCTGGATATCTGTCAAAGGCCTATGACCTTTGCAAATCAAAAAATGTTCTCTTTATTGCCGATGAGGTCCAGACCGGCATTGCCCGTACCGGAAAACTTCTTGCCTGCGACCACGAAAATGTACGTCCCGACATTCTCATTCTTGGTAAAGCCCTTTCTGGCGGAGTCCTTCCTGTCTCAGCCGTTCTTGCGGATGATGTAATCATGATGACAATTAAACCTGGAGAACATGGTTCAACATTCGGTGGCAATCCTCTCGCAGCGAAAGTTGCAGTTGCAGCCCTGGAAGTTGTCAGGGATGAAAAACTTGCCGAGAAAGCTGAAAAACTTGGAAATATCTTCAGGAAAGAGCTTTCAGGAATTAATTCTGAGATGATTGAACTGGTAAGAGGAAAAGGACTGCTTAATGCCGTTGTGATAAGGCCTAAAAATGGCAAGGAAGCCTGGGATGTCTGTCTCGCCATGAAAGAGAAGGGGCTTATTGCCAAGCCAACTCATGATCATATCATTCGCTTCGCTCCTCCTCTCATCATTTCCGAGGCTCAGCTGCTCGAAGCTATCGGTTTGATTAAAGAGGCATTTAAACTTTTTGAATAATATTTTGTTTTCTATTTAGTCTATCTTGATAATTTTTATCTTAAGCAGGAAAAAATTGCAATTATGATCTTAAATTATATTATGTTATTCGCGACCAGGCTGATCCTGGTCGCATTTCTTATATTCCCGGGTCTCTCTCCAAAAAATCAAAAGGCAGAGGTTCAGGAGCTTCAGAAGCATATCCGCTATCTTTCGTCCGATGCCCTGAGAGGCAGGGAGACAGGCAGTCAGGGAGACAGTCTCTCTGCAGTCTATATAAGGAATGAACTGACATCTTATGGTTATAAGCCTTTCTCAGGGAACGGATGGCAAAACTTCAGTGTTACCAAAAGAGTATTGGCAGGAAAAAACAATGCCCTCTCTGTTAATGGCACTGCATTTGAATCTCAGAAAGATTTTACACCATTCTCCTTCAGTTCCGATTCCGGTCTCGAGGCAGAAGTTGTTTTTGCCGGCTATGGTTTCAATATTAATGCCGACAGCCTCAAATGGAATGACTATCATAATATTGATGTTAAGGGCAAATGGGTTTTGATCCTGCGCAGTGATCCTGAAACTGATAATACCAGGAGCAGGTTTATTCCTTTTAGCGGTGACAGGGATAAGGCTCTTCTCGCAAAGGATCAGGGTGCAGCTGGTATATTGTTTGTATCCGGAGCTGTATCTGATCCTCAGGACACTTTCGAGGCAATGAGCAGGGAAGGATTTTCAGTTGGGATCCCCTCTTTCAGAATTAAAAGAGAACTTGCTGATTTCATCCTGGCGAAATCAAATAATTCGATAACAACTCTCGAAAAGAAACTAAACGAGACCAGGGTTCCTTCATCATTTAATACAGGCACCTCTGTAAAGGCTAATGCCGAGCTAACAAGAGAAGAGGCCGCCACAAGGAATGTGGTAATGTTTCTTCCTGGTGAGGATAGCAATCTGAAAAATGAGTATATAGTCATTGGTGCTCATTTTGATCATCTCGGAATGGGTGGACCCGGCTCCTCAAGCAGGGCGATAGACACTATTGGAATTCACCATGGCGCCGACGACAATGCTTCAGGTGTTGCTATGATGCTTGATATGGCTGAACGATTTGCCACAACCAAAGGAAGTCATAAAAGAGGTATTATTTGTATAGCATTTACGGGCGAAGAAATGGGACTTCTAGGTTCCAAGTATTTTGCTGACCATTCACCCGTTGATCTCTCCAAAGTAAATGCAATGATTAACCTTGACATGGTAGGACGACTTCAGGAATCAAATACAATACAGATCAGCGGAGTAGGTACAGCTGAAGGTTTCAAAAAGCTTATTTATACTGACACCGATACGACTCTTATCAAGATAACTCTTTCAGATGAAGGATACGGTCCCTCAGATCATTCTTCATTTTACGGAAAAAACATACCTGTATTGTTTTATACGACAGGTGCTCATCTTGATTATCATACGCCGAATGACACCTGGGAAAAAATCAATTTCAAGGGTATGACTGAAATATCTCCATTGGTTTACAAACTTGCTTCTGATCTCGCAACTTCACCTGAACGTCTGAAATTCAGGGAATCAGGTCCCAAGACTGAATCACAGAGGCCATATGGCAGGAAAGGTGTTACACTCGGTATAATGCCCGATTTTGCAGGAAGCGTAAAAAATGGCCTCCGGGCTGATTTTGTTACCCCGGGTAAACCTGCTGCATTGGGAGGAATGAAAAAAGGAGATATAATAACAGCAATAAATGGCAAGACAGTCAATAATATCCAGGATTACATGTACAGGATGGGCCAGTTAAAACATGGCGAGACAATAACTGTCGAAGTTCTCCGTGAGGGGAAAAAACAGGTTCTGCTGATTCAGCTTTAGAATCATCAGAGTCTGATACTTTTAAGAATTATTCCTGAAATTAAACAAGATAAAACTTAAAAAATGAAAAAGGTCGTTTTGTGGGTCTTAGCATTCGTAATTACAGTAAGCGCAGCAATTTATCAGAGGCATACCGGACCAACTTACCCGAAGGCCATGAATGTTACGGTAAATAACAAGATTTACAGTCTGAAAT
>CAIPJU010000099.1 GCA_903865465.1 uncultured Bacteroidota bacterium | reverse complement strand
CCTGAAACACCCATGTAGTCACCCCTGCCTCTGACGCTGTTGGCCATGAACACACCACGTGTTTTCTTTTCCGTTGACCGGATATGGCTGCCATTCCATGGATAGATTCGACGGTCGGTTACCACCTCTTCATCGGTATTTCCAATCAGGGCAACTGCTGCATATTCCCATTCCGCTTCGGTAGGAAGGCGATAACGAGGAAGAACAATCCCATCAGACATACTGGTCCTGCGGGTGGCACCATCTTTGCCAAGATTCTTGAGTGGTCTCTTCCCATCCGTCCCATTGTAAAGTCCATTCAGATAACTGTCGGAGGAGAAAGTATTCTGTCCGCCCTGTTTGGTATCTTCTGCAAGGATTTGATCCTTGATTAATATTCTTTCGTTCACCCTGTCTGTCCTCCATTTGCAGTAGTTGTTGGCCTGGATCCAGCTAACACCTACAACAGGATACTCAGAGTAGGCTGCGTGACGCAAATAATTTTCCAGAAAGGGTTCATTGTAAGCCAACTCATTTCTCCAGACAAGCGTATCGGGCAAAGCCTCTTTGTAAACTTCGGGTTTATCCGGATAAACCCGTTGCAACCAATACAAATATTCCCTCCAGTCTACATTGCGAACCTCCGTTTCATCCATAAAAAACGAGGAGACAGTTACCCGTCTTTGGCGACCATTGGTACATAAAAATGGCAGAGAAGATAATTGCTTGCCTTGACGAATGCTTCGAATTGAACGGTTTATATATTTCTGCTTTTAATGCTGACACAGCCCACGAAGAAGGTGCGACCTACCTATGGAGCCATGAAGAGATAGCGGCTCTTCTGACGCAGGAAGAATTTTTAAAATTCAAAGAGGTGTACGAAATATCGGCCGAAGGAAATTTCGAAGGTGAAAATCACCTTATAAGAAAAAATAGTTTGCAAATTGACGACATTGAGAGAAAGCTGCTTTCTGCCCGTAAAATGAGGATACAGCCCTCCAGCGACGATAAGGTAATCTGTGGTTTAAACGCCCTCGCAGCGATAGCTTTGGTCAATGCGGGAAGGTTTATCGGCAGACCAGATCTGGAGGAGAAAAGTGCTGGAATAATAAACCAGCTTCTTAAACTTTTTTGGGATGGTTCATCGCTCGGACATTCATTTTACAAAGGAAAGGTCCAGAAACAAAGTTTTCTTTCAGATGCCGGAGCGATGCTTTTAGCAATAACATTTCTATATGAAAATGACAATAATTGGGAATCGTTAATGAACGATTTTTCTCATTACATCAATTCTTTTAAAGAGAATGGCAAATGGATTGAATCGAGGTCCGATGATTTTCAGACGGTATTTGCTTCGTGTAACGATCAGCCAATTCCCTCAGGGCTTAGTCTCGCTGAAACAGGTCTTGCACGGGCTGCCCTATTGACAGGAAAAGATACAGACCCGATTGGCTTTGGAAAAACGCTCCAGTCAGATTTTTTTAATATTGCTGCAATGATTCGAAATGGCCTGTTCCACATCTATACCGTAAAGAACAGGATTCCATGGAACATGATCACTCCAAATTCACTCCAGCGTACAGGAGAACCGGAAACAGATTGTTTTAATTCAATCTGCAGTGTGATAGATTCAAAAAAAATAACAGATCATGTCATGCTGAAGACTGGGATTTAATGAAATGAAAGATCCTGTTTTTGCCTTTTTGACAGCTGGTCCATTTCAAGCTTTTCAGCTATGGTAAACTCCTTGCCGCATGAGGTGCAGATGTAGTTAATAAGGAATGCACCTACATAATATTCCTTTTCCAAATGGGGATGATCACATTCCTTTTTACCCCACTCTTTTTTGACCTTTTGTGCAACTGTGTATTCCATAATAAATTGTCAATTAACTGTTTGACATGAAAAAAAATACCACATGGCCTTACTATACCAAAGTTAATAATTTTATCAATCAATTAAAAATAAACTATTTCACTGCAAGGATTACCTTGTAGCACCAAAGGCCGGCTAAAAGTGCTTTATACTGGTATATACCGCATTTATAGTGTTCTTTGGCAAATCGTGATACTTTTGGATGGAAAAGATTATATATCTCTGAAGGTATTGCACCAAGAAGGGCAGCACCGTACATACGCTTTGAAGTAGGCAGGATTTCAGTGGTATAATCGACTTGGCTGCTGATACTGAAACCCTGGTTTTTTAATTTCTCCGAAAACGTTGAAGTACTGACAAATCCCGGAATACTCCAGGTCTTCTCCCACTTTTTTATTAGTCCCTGCTTATCTTCAATATCATTTTCAGTAAGGAAAAAATCACTCATAATTAATCGGCCTCCTTTCTTCAGCAACCTGTAAGCCTCTTTAATCGGTTCATCTTTTTCGGG
>CAIPJU010000098.1 GCA_903865465.1 uncultured Bacteroidota bacterium | reverse complement strand
ATTCGTCTCCTTACATGGCATCAGCGCCATGCCGGAAATTCTGACATCAGCTTCAAATCCTGATAAACAATTCAGAAATGCTGCTATGCGCATCTCCCTCGCAATTAAGGATAAGGAAGTTGTTAGTAAATGGATTAAGTTCTTTCCCAAAGCAATTCCTGAAGCCAGACCGGAAATCATCTCTATGCTTGGCCTGAGTGGTGATGAAACTACACTTCCTTTGATTAAAGCCTCGCTGGCCGATAAGGATGTTTTGGTCAGAGAATCGGCAGCCGATGCAATAGTAAAGATCAATGGAAATAAATCACTTCCTGAGCTTCTGGCCTATATGAAGAATTACAGCAGCGACGACGACCAGGCTGCCGCAAAAAAAGCTATTATGACAGTAATCGGCAGTATAAGCATGCCGCATCTTCTCCCTCTTCTGAAAGATGGTTCAGCTTCTGTTAAAAAAAGCGTAATTGAACTCTTAGCATGGAACAGGGATAATAAATCATTCTCTGTGGTACTCCCATTTACTTCAGCTAATACCGAAGATGTTGTTAAGGAAGCCGCCTTTAAAGCACTTCCCGATCTTGCCGGTCCCGGAGATATTGAGAATCTGATCAGTCTGATCGGAACGACAGAGAATCAATCATATATTCAAAATGTCCAGATAGCTCTGGCTGCTGCAGCAGGTCAGGTAAGCACCCCTGAAAAAAGGTCAACTTCCATTCTCAGCTCTGTTCAGGAAGGCAGATCCAAGGAAAAGCTGATTCCTGTGCTTGCCAGAACCGGTGGTCATGAAGCACTCGTGACCGTAATGAAGGAGTTTGGGAATGGTAATTCACAGATGCGCGACCTCTGTTTTAAAACATTGACGGAATGGTGCGACTATTCAGCTTCATCGGCCCTGTATGATATTTGTGCCTCAGGAAATAAAACCTTTGAGGCTCCTGCTTTTGAAGGATATGTGAAACAAATAAAAGCCGCTCAGCTGCCTGACGAGCAGAAACTTCTTTTATTAAGAAAGATAATGCCCTTTGCCTTAAGCACCGAACGTAAGAATTCAGTTCTTTCCGAAATAGGTAAGCTCAGGACATATCAGGCCCTCTACTTTGTTGCTCAGTATCTCGATGATCCTTCCACTTCAGCAACAGCTGCGATGGCTGCCAGGCAAATTGCTCTTCCTTCATCAAATTCAAAGGCTGGAATGTATGGCAGTATGGTTAAGGAAATATTGCTGAAAGCAATCGATAATATAAAGGGTCCTGAAAGTGAATACGACAAAGAGATGATGAGAAAATATCTCTCATCAATGTCTGCTGATGAAGGATTTAAGCCGATGTTTAACGGAAAGGATCTGACCGGATGGCAGGGGCTCGTGGAGAACCCGGTAGCAAGGGCAAAAATGAAACCTAAAGAACTTGCAAAAAAACAGATTGAGGCCAATAAAAAAGTTGCCGGCAACTGGAGTGTGAAGGATGGGTGTATCTGGTTCAACGGTAACGGAGAGAATCTGTGTTCAGTTAAGGAATATGGCGACTTTGAAATGATGGTCGACTGGAAGATTACAAAGGCAGGCGACAGCGGGATTTACCTAAGAGGATCGCCTCAGGTTCAGATCTGGGATACCTCGAGGGTTGAGGTTGGCGCACAGGTTGGCTCAGGCGGACTCTATAACAACCAGAAGAATCCTTCGAAACCACCTAAAGTTGCAGATAACCCTGTTGGTGACTGGAATACTTTCCGAATCATTATGACCGGCGAAAAGGTCTCTGTATGGCTTAATGGCGTTTTAGTTGTTGATAATGTAACTCTCGAGAATTACTGGGACAGGAACATACCT
>CAIPJU010000097.1 GCA_903865465.1 uncultured Bacteroidota bacterium | reverse complement strand
AGGACTTTAAATAAAAATCCTTCTGCGTTCATCATATATTCAACGATATTACGTTTTTTATAGTTGCTTTAATGATTTAATGCCATAAACTTTGAAATAATCCTTCAATCCTTAAGGTGACATACAAGGATTGAATTTCATAGCCTAATTAATAGCAACCTATATACTTGTTTTTTAATCTGTTATACCAGAAGTAGAGGCTCCCGGCTCAAAGGTCCGGAATAATTCTGTTGATGATTTCCGATTCTTCAGAAATCGTTTTTAAATAATGAAGAAGACCAAAATAACATCTGCAGGCAGGGATTTTTCTGATCCTGAAAAACAAAACGATCAGGAAGGAAATAGGATTTTTAATGAGAATACAAATCCTGATGAAAAAGAAGATTCATTGAATTACACTGTTTTGAATCCTGCAACTCTGATATCGATCCTGTGAGGAGACCTATTTGAAGTATGGAAGTGTTTCAGGATGCGACAACCAAAAACTGAGATCATATCATTCGGAACTGACTTGACCGGACATGGCATATCTCACCACAATCTTCCCGCTAAGGAATATGGCGAGGAGTTAATTTCTGCTGCCAAACCCTTCAATACCGAAAAAATTTGGACTTACCACAAAAAAGAATAGCCCTGTACTGTAATCGACAAATAATCAACTATTTTCATTATGGAAGACAGTCTTATCACTTTCAATATCAATAGTGATTCTGTCCTCTTTCAATATAGTACCGCCAATGACAGCTTTCGAAAGCTCGTTAACGATCTCTTTCTGAATCAGTCTTTTCACAGGACGGGCTCCCAACTGCGGATCATAACCTTTTTCCGCAAGCCAGTCGACAACGTTCTCTTTAACTGAAAGCTCAATTCCCCTTGAATTTAAAAGCTCTGTCAATCCGGCGAGCTGAATCGTCACTATTTCCCTTATCTGGCTTAAGCTAAGAGGTTTAAACATAACGATCTCATCGATCCTGTTGAGGAATTCGGGGTGCATGAATTTCCTGAGAAGCAATAGAATTTGTTCCTTAAGAAGCTCCTCCTCAGCCTCAGGCAATTCATTATCGAATTCTGCCATCTTTTCCCTGATAATATCGGACCCCAGATTAGATGTCATGATGATAATGACATTTCTGAAGTTGACTGTACGACCCTTGTTATCAGTAAGTCTTCCTTCGTCGAGAACCTGAAGCAGGAGGTTGAAGACATCGGGATGAGCCTTTTCTATCTCGTCGAGAAGCACCACAGAATATGGTTTATGACGCACAGCTTCTGTCAGCTGACCGCCTTCGTCGTATCCTATATATCCGGGAGGAGCTCCGATAAGCCTTGAAACTGAATGCCTCTCCTGGTACTCCGACATATCTATACGGGTGAGAAGATTTTCGTTATTGAAGAGGAATTCAGCAAGAGCCCGGGCCAGTTCTGTTTTACCCACACCTGTTGTGCCAAAGAAAATGAATGAACCAACGGGTTTCTTCTCATCGCTCAGGCCAGCTCTTGATCTTCTTACTGCATCTGCTACTGCCCTGATTGCATCATCCTGTCCGACAACACGTTTATGAAGCTGCTCCTCGAGCTTCAGAAGTTTCTCCTTCTCGCTTTCGAGCATCCTGGCTACGGGGATACCAGTCCATTTTGAGACGACATCGGCAATATCTTCTGCCCTTACATCCTCACGTATCAGAGCACCATTCGACCTTTTATTTTCGATCTCCCCCTTCAATATGGCAATTTCCTTCTCGAGGGCCGCAATAATGCCATATCTCAGTTCGGCTACCTTTCCATAATCGCCGGAACGTTCAGCCTGATCGGCTTCCATCCTTAGTGACTCAGCCATCTCCTTTTTCTCCTGCATCTTCTCAACCATCTGTTTTTCAGATATCCAGGCAGCCTTTATCTCATTTCGCTTGTCAACAAGGTTAGAAATTTCGCGGGCAATTTCCGATTCCTTCTCCCTGTCACCATCACGCCTCAATGCCTCCTTTTCGATCTCTAACCTGGCAATGTTCCTCTCCAGTTCATCGAGTTCTTCGGGGACAGAATTCATCTCAAGCCGGAGCCTTGAGGCTGCTTCATCCATGAGGTCGATAGCCTTGTCGGGAAGAAACCGGTCTGTAATATACCTGCTGGAGAGATCAACAGCTGCAATTATTGCTTCATCCCTTATAATGACTTTGTGATGAGTCTCATACCTTTCCCTGAGACCCCTCAGTATTGATACGGAGTCGGTCCTGTCAGGTTCCTCAACAATTACCACCTGAAACCGTCGCTCCAGGGCCTTATCCTTCTCAAAGAATTTCTGATACTCATTAAGGGTAGTTGCCCCGATAGCCCTGAGTTCACCCCTTGCAAGCGCAGGCTTCAGAATATTAGCTGCGTCCATTGCTCCGTCGGACTTTCCGGCGCCAACAAGGGTATGAATTTCATCAATAAAGAGTATTACCTCCCCATTCGAAGAAATTACCTCATTGATAACTGCCTTAAGACGCTCTTCGAATTCACCCTTGTATTTTGCCCCGGCAATAAGCGCTCCCATATCGAGCGAATATATAACCTTTGATTTCAGATCCTCCGGAACATCCCCTCTGACTATACGGCCTGCCAGACCTTCAGCTATTGCTGTTTTACCAACACCCGGTTCACCAATAAGAATAGGGTTATTCTTCGACCTCCTCGTAAGGATCTGAAGCACTCTCCTGATCTCATCGTCGCGGCCTATTACAGGATCTAATTTCCCCGACAAAACCATCTCATTCAGGTTATTGGCATACCTTGCGAGCGAATTGTAGGTATCCTCGGCTGACTGGTTATTTACTGATGAACCCTTCCTGATCTCAGCTATGGCAAGCTTAAGGTCTTTTAAAGTTATGCCCCTGTCCTTCATGAGCGAAGCAACTTTATCATCGGTCTCTATTATCCCAAGCAGAATATGTTCAATCGACACAAATTTGTCTTTCATCTTTGAAGCCTGATCATTTGCCTTCCTCAATGCCTCCGAAGCTTTTGAAGCGATATAAGTTTCCGCGCCCGATACTTTCGGATAGGAGCTTATTATCTGATCAACGGATTTTGAAAATGAAGCAAGGTCGGCTCCCATTTTTCCGAAAAGGAAGTTTATTATACCTTCCGATTCGTTAATAATACCTTTAACCAGGTGAGCGCACTCGACAGCCTGCTGACCATTTGATTCAGCTATACTGAATGCCTTTGTAACAGATTCCTGTGCTTTAACGGTGAAATTATTAAGATTCATATTATTATGATTTTAATGGGATATCTTCAAAATCCCTGCCAAATGAAGAAATGATCTGCCAATGGAATTTTTGGCAGCTTATCATCATGATCTGATTTTAAAATAAACTCCGGCAGTATATTCAGAAAAGCCGGTTAAAATTCCGGGCGATAAGAAAAGCAGCGGCAGCAGCAGCAATACCTGTTAAAGTAACCTTAATTGCCCCGTTAAGCGGAGGCTGACCTGTAACCCTGCTTTTAAAATATCCGAATATGAACAGGCAGACAACAGTAAGAATAGCAGACAATATCAGCCCTTTAAAAGGAGTACCTGTAACAAAATAAGCTGAAAGAGGTATTAGTCCGCCAAGGATGTAGGATATTCCAATTGTTGCGGCACTGTTTCTGGCCCGGTTGGCATCAGGTTCCTCAAGTCCAAGTTCATATTTCATCATGAAATCGACCCATTTATCCTTATCCTTTGCCAGTTCATCAGCTATAATATTCTGAGTATCTTCATTAAGGCCGTAATGTTCAAACACCTGTCTTACTTCGGCCTTTTCGCGCTCAGGCAAATTCTCAACCTCATCATATTCTCTCAGAAGTTCAGCATGGTAATGGTCCTGTTCGGTTTTGCCTGCCAGGTATCCGCCAAGCCCCATTGCGATACTGCCGGCCACGATCTCGGCGATACCAGCAGTAATTACAACTGCGTTGCTCTGAACGGCTCCGCTCAAACCGGCTGCGAGTGCAAAAGGCACAGTCAGCCCGTCGGACATTCCTATAACTATGTCTTTTATGAAATCTGAACTCCTCAGATGTTCTTCGTGATGATGCATCGTCCCTTTACCTGCCATTTTATTCGATTTATTAATTTCGTTCCAGCGACTCTGGTTATCCCGAAATATTATTTAATCAAAAATTACATTTATTCAACCATTCCATTAAAATCTTCAATACCGCTGCTGAACACTTGCCAGGTCTTCCCATGCCGGGTTCATAAAAGTTAAAAATACGCCATAATGACATTTATCTGATTAACCAAAGTGCCATTTTGTCATTATTGATATTTAAGATTATCCAGTATATACTTAATTTTAAACAACATAACAATTATCCATTTAAAAGATAAGTGAATTGGTATCTTTTTTGAAATAGTTAAGCAAAGATAATAATGAATTAAAGTTAATTGGAGGACAAAATCATGACACTATTAAAATTTTCAAATCATTCGCCGGCTTGTCAGGATCGTTATTTTGACAGTATATATCACCGCTTTCCGCAGCATGAAACTGAACAAAGGAGAAGCACAAGCCCCTCTGTAAATATTAAGGAAAGTACAAACGGATATATTCTTGAATTAGCTGTTCCCGGCTATTCGAAGGATGATTTCAAAATAGAAATCAACAATGACCTTTTGGTAATTTCATCCGACAGGAAAAATAAAGATGAATCAGGAGAGAAGGCAAATGTTAGCAGGAGTGAATTTAGTTACACTTCATTCAGCAAAATGTTCACACTACCCGATGAAGCTGATGGTGAGAAGATAACAGCTCAGTATGAAAACGGAATACTGAGGCTGTCAATTCCAAAAAAGGAGGTAGTAAAACCTAAAGCCTCCAGAACCATAGGGATAAAATAATTGTACCTAATAGCAAAGATTTCAAAAGGCTGCCTCAAAAGTCCAAAACTGTATTTGGATTTTAAGGCAGCCTTTGAGTATAATTATAGATTCCAGATGCGGATAATATTATAATAAGCTCTTAAAGGAAGTTATGAATTTGTCAGCAGTGGATTTTATACCTGATTTCTTAGAGAAAATTGTAATTATTGAATACTGAAATTTGTTAATCAGGTATATTCGATCCTTCCCTGTAAAATCATCAGTTTCAAATGTAAATTCTATATAAGGATTTCCTGATTCTACTATGGCCAGTGTTTTAACATTTGTAGCTTTCATTGAACCAGTAGCACCATCTCTGCTATCTTCCAACATTTGTTCAATCGACTTTTCTTCAGGATAAAAACTCGTCATATCAATCCATCCAGCCATATAGACTTCATCATCAGATGGTGAAAATGTAGCATAGTGAATTTTAAATTGATTTCCGGCCTCAGTCTTTTGATCATCAGTTGATTCTTCCGGACTACCAGGAAATTTGATTGAGAAATGTCCCTCGGTTGATGAATAAGTAAGCCATT
>CAIPJU010000096.1 GCA_903865465.1 uncultured Bacteroidota bacterium | reverse complement strand
GCCGGAAGTTCATTAAATAAGACTATCATGGCTTCCTTCCTGATTCCTGTGATACGATGAATTTCATCGCTTATTACTTTCGAAATTTCAGCCTTCTTTTCCGCTGATTGTGGCAATATTGAAATTTGTATGACTGGCATGATATAAGCTCCTATTTATTAATTCTATGTTTTAATTAATCTTTTTCCCGGCCATTGGGCCTGGTTTGAGTGAATGAATTTCACTTATATGAATCACAACTACTGCCCTGGGTTTAGGCAATCCCATCTTTGCTGACATTGCAGCTGCCTGCTCATACAACTCCCCGCTATCGTGCAATGCCGGATTCCCAATAAACCTGAAGCCATCCAATATTTCACGATTTACAACCGCAACAGAGACTTTCGATCCTCTTTTTATATTTGCATAAGTGGTACCTCCTGTCCCCTCTGTAAAAATAAGAGAATCATCGGTCAAAACGCGGGTTGATCTTTTTGGTGCAACATTGGGCATTCCATCAGCATCGGCTGTGCCAATAAAACATTGCTGTGTTGCAATCATCTCTTTCATTTCCTGTGTCAGTGTAGCCATTTTATAAGTTTTAAATTAATGGTTAGTGCGGGATATAAAAGTAGTTTTTTTACTTTTTAAAGAAGCCTTCACTGACAGCAATTATTAAGTCCGAATAAATTTTGCGGAATCCAAAACTGCAATATGCCGGTTGCATGCTTCATGGTAATTCAATTTCTGAAGGATCATCAGGACTCCCTGAAAGAAACCATACCTCATTAAGAAACTGATCGTTAGCGATTTTGTCGATGGTCAGCTTTATATATCTTCCCTCGGCAGAAACGGCAATATCCCCGTTTGGGAGAATAATTTCTCCTGTCCCTTCAAACGTACGACTCCCTTCACTGGTAACACGTCCCACAACTTTCAATTCCTGGTCAAGGGGTACTGGTTTCCTGAATTTGGTTTTTAATTCCAGTGTCACTCCCCATAGCTGTTCATCTTTTCCGTTGCAGATAGACCTGGCTATTGTTTCGTCAAGAATTGTAGCCGCAATACCTCCGTGCATTCGTCCGGGATAACCCTGATGCTGCTCTGAGGGATGTATTAATGCGACCAGTTCGTTGCTTTCGGTTTCGTAGAATTTAGCACGCAGCCCGAAATCATTATTTTCCCCGCATACAAAACACATCTTTGAGCTATGCTGCTTTTTTAAGACTTTATGCTTCACCTTATTCAGATTTTTGGTAAAAATAGATGATTTCCACTTGTGGTACAAGACAAAACATCTCACTCTCACACTCACCCTTTTTCATCTTTGAAGGTTTAAAGATCCCTTTTACTATTTAAACATCTAATATGGCTGGTTCATCGTATTTTTTCCATTTTCTGTTTCGACTGCCAATAAATTTGTTGAGTATTTTAAATTTATTAATATGAAACTCATCAGAACAATTGGAACCTTTATTATCATTCTACTCCTAGGTAACTTTTTAACCAAAGCTCAGCCTGTTCCGATAGAGCTGATGATTGGACAAAAATATGGCACCGTTAATCTGATTTATGATAAGCATTTTTCACAAAGTTCAAGGCTTGGCTTTTTTCATATGAATACTGTACAGTTCGATTTTAAGGATAAGATGAAAAATTCTTTCATCCTTCAGGATCAGCTCTATATTGAGACATTAAAAAATCTGCGGATTGCAGGTGGGGTGGTTTATAGCAATGGCGGCTTCAATACAACAGCAGGACTACAATATGTTTATG
>CAIPJU010000095.1 GCA_903865465.1 uncultured Bacteroidota bacterium | reverse complement strand
ACCTATTACCCTGATCTCTGTATTATGGAATGCATAGGCTGAAAGCATGTCAGTGGCCTTATCCAATACCGGATCGGTAGTATGCAGCTGGAAACGATCCATGATGCTGGTGTTGGCAGCAATGTTTACTTTATACACGCCCTTAGAGAGATCGGTAAAGGTTTTTGTGAGTTTGTCTTCCAGTATCACCTTACAATCGGATGGTAGGTTCAGGTTTTCTGAAGAGAAGGACACTTCTCCGCCTGTCTTAAAGTCCAGTCCGACGGGGATGACCAGGTTGCTGAAATCGTTATCGGGTAAGGCCTGTATAGCAAACGGAATGCCGTTGTCCTGAACCAGTTTGGTGTAAACGATCAAATCGGAACCGCCCTTGAGCAGGCCTGCATCGTAGGTTGGATCCAGCCCTTTGGTCATTACACTATTAAATGCAATGATGGTTGAGCTTTTCTGGAGGCCGACTGTAGCAAGCAATTTAATCATTGGCCAGGGAGTTTGTGCTGATTTTAATGCTAAAGCCGAACTGTGAAACTGCATTTGGGGTAAGAAGCTGAATGTTGACGCTTCTGAATTCATTTTTACCATGAAGGCCTGTCCTTGTTGTATGTCAAATGAAGCATTATCAGGGGATACATTAGAGATGACAGTATAATGTCCCCATTTCCCGTTATTGTCATCTATATTATCCCAAATATATATGGCTCCATAACTTGGATCAAGATTGGCAGCATTCACAGTTATAAAATTATAGGTCGCACCGCTGCTGCTTAAGTCATTGATCCCGATAGCAGAAGAATAAGGATTGCCGATACAGTTCCAGTAACCGGCGCTGAGACCAGTTACCGATTGGGTTCCGGCTTGCAGTGTTCCTGTGGCGGTAACATAATTATTGGCACCAACCCGCAATGAGAATCCTCTGCCTGATCCCAGACTTAAGTGATCCTCTCCATTTAAAAAGAAGTAGTTCCAGCTGTTTGATGTCGGATTATAATCCATCATTCCTCTGTAAGAAGAACTATTTGTAGCAACATTGTCATTTGCATTCAGGAAGGCGGAAACCGTTTGTACGACAGGTGAGGATACCAGATGCCATCTACCGGCGCTCATCCAGCGCTGCGCAGAGGCCGTCCCGGAACCAGCCACTGCAGCAGCAATCAAAGACCCGGTACCTGTAGCATCGCTTTGAATCACAACACCACCAGCGTTGTTGTTGTTGGTAAGGGTGCCGCTAATGGTAAGTGATGCAAGGGGTGAGATGGTCATTGTTCCACCGGAGGCAATTGTTAGGTCGCTGACTACCGGTTTGTTTGTTGTATTTGGTATCGTAATCAAATCCGATGTTCCAGGCACGACATTGGGACTCCAGTTGGCTGCAGTATTCCAGTCGGTATTTGTGGCTCCGGTCCAGGTAAAAGTTAGCGTCGTTACCAATGTTGGCGTTCGGTAATAACCACCTGTGCCGGTAACGCTGGTCTTATCTGATCTTACCCGATAATAATAGGCAGTGCCCGGTGTTAATCCGCTTACTGCCTGAGATAAGTTGGTGCCACAATTCAACCCATTATATCCTGTAATAAAAGAGCTGAATGTTGAAGATGTGGAAATATCCAGTAAGTAACGAGTAACAGTTCCAACAGCAGGGGCTGTCCAATTGGCCGTAAAACCTGTACCGGTGATGCTTGATGCGGCTGAAGGAATTGGAACTACCAGCGCATAACTTTCTACAAAGTTTGAAGCGGTTCCTGTTTTAGTAAAATTGGTTAACGTGCCATTGTTTGCATTGCTTGTTTTGTCGTTTATAGTTGAGATGCCCGTATTGTCACCTCCAGCAACGCCTTGGTTAAAGTTATAGTAAGCGACTAAACCACTTTCGTTTCCTGCTAATTCGGAATACATATTTGATTGCAATTCTGACTGGGTTCTGACGGTGTTCCAAACTCGGACTTCATCAATCGAACCCAGAAAGTTCTGTTGATTTGAGGATATAGAGCCCTGACCAATTGCTAAACCTACATCTTGAACACCCGATTGATCAGCTGATGAATAGGTAATGGTATTTTTTAATACACCATCAATATAAATAAAAGATCCATTGGTAACACCGGAATTAAAACAGAATGCAACGTGATGCCATCTGTTATCTGCCAGATTGATGCCAGTAGAATATTCGGCACCACCACTACCATTGTACCATTCAAAAACAGTCAATACATTACCCGAAAGGAACAAACTATAGGCCCATTGCTTTACTACAATGGCACTATAACCTGAACCGGCATCTGTTGTTTTTATCCAGGCCTCGATAGTTCCGGTTGAAATTTTAACAGAAGCATTATCACCTGCATTAACAAAATCATCAGTACCATCAAAAGCCAAAGCATTGCCGGGAGGCGAAATGACAAATGTAAATCCTGCCAGGCTTGCGGTTCCTCCAGGAGTAGTTACACTTACACTTCCGGTTGTTCCGTTTGCAACCACTGCCGTTATTGTGTTGGCATCAACTACTGTAAAAGATGTTGCTGCCGTTCCGCCAAAACTTACTGCTGATGCACTGATAAAATTGGTACCGGTGATGGTT
>CAIPJU010000094.1 GCA_903865465.1 uncultured Bacteroidota bacterium | reverse complement strand
CCATAAGCGCAAAAACGGTGTCAGACACGTCCGGCAAGGCCTTCAGGCTGGTTAAGGCCTATTATGGCTGTCGTATATTCAGCGGTGACCTTCAGTCAAAATGCGATTCTCTCGCTTATTCATTTCAGGATTCTGTAATAAGATTATATAAACTTCCTGTCATTTGGTCAAAGGAAAATCAGCTTACCTCCGATTCAATGGCAATATTCACAAAAAACCGTCAGGCCGAAAAGCTTGAGCTGTATAATACTGCCTTCATAACAAGTCAAATTGATACTATCAGGTATAATCAGATCAAAGGACGATCGCTTGTCGGCTATTTTAAGGATAATGAACTTTACAAGATAGATGTGAATGGAAACGGGGAGTCGATATATTATCTACTTGATGGAAATAATGTTGCAGGAATAAACCAGTCAAAATGTGCAAATATTGAAGTATTTGTTGCGAAAGGCAAGATATCGGAAATATATGAATTCCAGAATCCGGAGGGAACCATTGACCCGCCTGACCCTCTTAATCCCCTTCCTTTGCGCCTGAAGGGCTTTTTATGGCTCAGCGACATTCGTCCGAAAGATAAAAAAGATATTTTCAGGAAATAGAAAAAGCTGATCCGCAGATCAGCTTTTTTTAATATTCATCCTCATTAAAAAAGAAGTCGTCCTTACTTGGATAATCAGGCCAGATATCTTCAATGCTTTCATAGATATCTCCTTCATCCTCAATTTCCTGTAAATTTTCAATAACCTCCATCGGGGCACCCGATCTGATAGCGAAGTCAATGAGCTCGTCCTTAGTTGCAGGCCATGGCGCATCTTCAAGTTTTGATGCTAATTCAAGTGTCCAGTACATAAAATTCTGTAGAGTTAAGCTTTAAACAAAGTTTGCAAATATAAATTAATTTGCCATAAAAACAATATCCCCGCTTAAAGTTTATTAACACATTAAACGATCCACTTAATTTCCTCTATATCAAGCTCTGAAACTATTATTCTTGACAAAACAAACAAGTAATCAGAAAGTCTGTTCAAAAATTTATTTACAATTTCAGGAATATCTTCGTCAAGTCGCAATCTCAAAACCGTTCTTTCGGCCCTTCTGCAAACACAACGCGCAATATGGCAATTAGATACAATTGGATTTCCACCTGGAAGCACAAAATTCCTGAGCTGAGGAAGTTTTTCTTCCATTGAGTCTATTGCCTTTTCCAGGACTGATAAACAATCATCCTCAGGCAGAATCTTCCTGCTCGCGCTATTCTGGCTGTCGGCTGCGAGCGCTGCCGCACATCGCATCAACTGATCCTGCACATATATTAAGATTTCTCTTCTTGATTCATTTTCTGGGTAAGCCCTTAACAAGCCAATCCAGGCTATAAGTTCATCTACTGTTCCATATGCTTCAACCCTGGCAGAGGTCTTGGGAACCCTTCTGCCTCCCGACAGTGAAGTAGTTCCATCATCTCCTGACAGGGTATAGATTTTCATGGTTGAAAAGTAGTTTTCGACCCGAGTAAATATTTCAGCTGAAAGAGTATTTTATGCTTTCCTGTAAGCCTCATTTACGTAATCATGGGATACTTCACCGTCGAAAAGCCTGATAATACGAGCTGCGTGCCTTGCAATATCCTCTTCATGTGTTACAAGGATAACAGTATTTCCTTTCTTGTGAATCTCATCGAGCAAGCCCATAATATCAAGAGAAGTCTTACTGTCAAGGTTTCCTGTCGGTTCGTCAGCGAGAATAATGGATGGCTTATTTACCAGAGCCCTGGCAATTGCAACACGTTGACGCTGGCCACCTGAAAGTTCGTTAGGCTTGTGGGTCATACGATCTGCCAAACCAACCTGTTGAAGCGTTTCTACTGCTACCTTCTCCCTGTCAGCTTTTGGTACCCCGGCATAAATAAGAGGAAGAGTCACATTCTCAAGAGCCGTATAACGTGGCAGAAGATTAAATGTCTGGAAAACAAATCCAATTTCCTTATTTCTTATTTCAGCAAGGTAATCGTCTTCCATCTTGCTTACATCAGTTCCGTTAAGAATATATGAACCGCTTGTTGGTGTGTCGAGACATCCCAGAAGATTCATGAGAGTTGATTTTCCCGACCCCGATGGCCCCATAATAGCAACATACTCATTCCTGTGAATATCTATACTAACAGTCCTTAAAGCCCTAACTATCACAGAACCTACCTGATAATTTTTAACAATATCGTGGATTTCAATTACTTTATCCATAGTTTATAAATTAAGTTTCCGAAATTAGATTAAATAAGTCAAATAATAAATTTAATAATATTAATTTTTGTTAATATCTGATAATATAGTCTTTAGGTGTAATATTACCCCATAAAAACAGTATCCCCATCCTGTAAATATTGATTGAGGCTGAGACTTTTTCAAATTTCCTGATCGCATTCCAGGCCCTGTTCATTTCAGGCGAGTAGTTAATGTCATCAATTACAACCAATGTTTTTCCCTTTGTGTTCTTTGAAATTATCTCAAAATTGTTTATCAGGGAATCGTGCCTGTGATCTCCATCAATATAAATCATAACCGGATATCTCTTAATATCAACATCTTTTATGAGTCCTGGAAGAACTTCATCGAACTTTCCTGCATAAACCTTTACATTATCAAGGCCGGCTTCAGCGAAATTTTTCCCTGCAATTTCAGCCAGTGCTTCCGAGCCTTCAATGGTACTTATCGAAGAGCCCTTACTGGCTAATGCCATATACATAGTACTTATTCCTAAGGAAGTTCCCAACTCAATAATTGTCTGGTTGCCCAATTCAGCAGAAAGCTTTGCCAGAAAGATCCCATACTTCTTCGTCACAGGCGAATTTCGGGCAATATCAGAGATTCTCCTTTTCCCTGCCCCCTGTTTTAAACCGCCATAGCCAAAATCTTCTACTGCGATGGTCCGGTTGTCCGACAAAAACCGTCTCCTTGCACTTTCAGCATTTAAGACAATCTGTAAATCAATTTTATTCCGTAACTGACGATTCACAATGTCAAAAATAAATGGACTGTGAATGCCATGACCGTTCCGGTGACCCGACAAAAGTATGTATTTCAAATAATTGGTAATCCGGAAAAAAATCATCTTAGTATTAATAATCAGAATTAGGACAGTTTTTCAAAATTACTTAATTTCGGATTTCTTTTGCATATACTTTCCATGTAATGGTTATAAAGGAATTTCTT
>CAIPJU010000093.1 GCA_903865465.1 uncultured Bacteroidota bacterium | reverse complement strand
TGTGTCTCGGAAAAGCACGCTAATTTCATTGTAAATACGGGTAGCTCGACTGCTGCTGATATAGAGCAATTGATTGGATATGTTCAAAAAAAAGTAAAGGAACGTCAGGGTGTTGAATTGCACACAGAGGTATGTATGGTAGGTGAGGTTGATTTAGAAAGGCAGCACTTAGTGTCTTTCCAAAATCCTGAAAAGTTTGGCCGGGTTGCAGTGCTGATGGGTGGTTCCGCCGCAGAGAGAGCTGTTTCTTTGAGAAGTGGTGAGGCTGTATATCAGGCATTATTACGAAAAGGCGTAGATGCAATTGTTATCGATGTTACAGAAAGTCCAATTCAGGCTTTGAATGGTGTGCATGTTGATAGGGTTTTCAATATTATTCATGGTCGCGGGGGAGAGGATGGTGTAATCCAGGGAGTTCTTGATGTGTTGGGAATTCCTTATACAGGAAGCCGAGTTTTGGCTTCTGCGTTAACGATGGATAAGCTTAAAACTAAACTATGCTGGAAGGGATATGGTTTAGTTACCCCTAAATGGTTTTTATTGAAAGACGAAAATGATCTTGATACTTGTATTGAAGCATTGGGTTTCCCCGTTATTGTGAAACCTGCCCAAGAAGGATCTAGTATTGGTATGAGTAAAGCAAACTCAAGGGAAGAGCTGCAAAAAGCAATGAAAGTGGCGTTAGACTACGATTGTGATGTCTATGCAGAAAGTTGGGTGACTGGTAAGGAGTATACGGTAGCAATTTTAAATGATACAGCTTTGCCAGTGATCCGTTTAGAAACGCCCAATACATTTTATGATTACGAAGCAAAATATAATGCTACAACAACGAAATATCATTGTCCCGCAGGATTAAGCGATGAGCAGGAGCAGTTTATTAGAAATGTAGCATTGACTGCCAGTAAAGTAGTTGGTGCTAAAGGGTGGGCAAGGGTCGATGTATTTATTGATGATTCTGGGCAGTATCAATTAATTGAGATTAATACAGTGCCGGGTATGACGGATCATAGTTTAGTTCCGATGGCTGCTAAGCAGGCAGGTATAGATTTTGAAGAGTTAGTTTGGCGGGTTCTGGAAACCAGTCTTGGATAATGAGTAATGTAGGCATTAAACCACTGCTAATTGGATTGCTGTTTTTGGGTCTGATTGTAGTCGCTGGGTATCAATTAGACAAAAGATGGCAGATTCGGTCGTTATCGATAAAAAATGTATCTTTGCCGATTAGATCCGTGAGAATTGAAGGAGATTTTCAATATCTTGATAAGAGTGAGATACAGACGGTTTTGCAACCATTAGTAATGACAGGTTTTTTTGATGTTGATATGCAGGAGATACATAGCGTTGTTTCAACAATGCCATGGGTTGATACAGTTATAGTTAAGCGTGTTTGGCCTGATTCAATTGATATCAAAGTACATGAAAAGAAACCCTATGCGCGTTGGGGGGACAGCAGTTTGATTACTGAACAAGGAGTTATCTTCACTCCCAAAAATATAGATCAATTTAAAGATAGGGTGTTAGTAATTGGGCCTGAACTACAACAAATAAAAGTACTGGAAATTATGAAGGGCATTAAAACCGCTTTAGCTGATCATTCAATGAAGTTGGCTGAATTTAGTGTTAATGATCGTGGAGCATGGAAAATCAAATTGGCAAATGAACTGGAAATACTGTTGGGGCGTA
>CAIPJU010000092.1 GCA_903865465.1 uncultured Bacteroidota bacterium | reverse complement strand
TGCCTTTTCCCAATGAAGAAGCAACCCCACCTGTCACAAATACGTATTTTACGTCAGCCAAAGTAAGAAAGTGTAATTAAAGTTATTTTATAAGCAATATTTCCAATTAGTCGTCAAGACCTGACTGGTCTATCATCCTGACTTTTTCTTCAAGTGTCTTGATCATCTTCTTTGCATTATCAATCTTCTCCTCTACTTCCCTTCGGAGAGTGTCGGCGCTGGCTGACTTGGCAAAAAAGCCAATGTTATTTTCCCACAGAACTATATCACTCTCAAGCTGCTTAATCTTTGTAAAGAATTTATCCCTCTCATTTCTCACCTTACGTGAAGCTTTGGGGTTGGCCTTGAGGCTATCGAGTTTAGTTCTGTATTTAAGGATACTCTTATCGTCATCACCGATTTTGAGTTTGTCAAACTCTCGGTTAAGATAATCCCTGTACTTATTTGTTATTTCATCCTTCATATTGAAGGGAACAAAGCCGATATCAGTCCATCTTCTCTGCAGTTCTTTCAGTCTTTCAAAAGCTGAATGGACATCCGGACCTGGTTCAAATTTCTCGAGTTCTTCAATGATTGAGAGTTTGGCTTTGAGATTATCCTCATACGAAGTATCGAGTTTGGAAAAGAATTCTGCCTTGCGGTTGAAAAAATGGTCACAAGCCTTTCTGAATCTTTTCCAACTTCTCTCTGACTGCTTCCGGGGCACTGGTCCTATATCCTTCCACTCTTTCTGAAGTTTTATAAGGGCATCCGAAGTAGATTTCCAGTCGGAACTTTCCTGGAGTGCCTCTGCCTGAACGCATAATTCATTCTTAAGCTGAAGGTTATTAAGCTGAACTTCCTTATTGTCAGCATAGAATCCCCTTTTCTTTTCAAAAAATGCATCACAGGCCTCCCTGAAACGCTGGTATACCTTATTATTCTGCTTTTTAGGGGCAAAACCTATTGTTCTCCAAATCTTTTGCAGTTCAACAATCTTTTCGGCTCTTTCATCAAACTCCTTGAAGTTCTTTATCTCGAGAAGGTTTATGGATTCAACTTCTTCGCAAAGAGCAATTTTAGCCTCAAGGTTTTTTCGTTGTTCATCTTTTTGCTTCTCGAAGTACTCGTGATGCCTTTTATTAATCTGTGAAGTAGCTTCCCTGAATCTATCCCAGATCTCATTTTTGGATTCAGGAGGAACCGGCCCTACTTCGCGCCACTGGTTATGAAAATCCTGCAGACTCCTGAAAGCATTAACAGGATTGGGCTCAAGTAAAAGTTCTTCCGCCTTTTCACATAAAAGAACTTTTGACTCAAGGTTCTTTTTCAGGTCAAGGTCCCTGAGTTCTTTATTTATCTTAATGTAGTCGTAAAAAATCTCAACATAATGGTGATAGTTTTCCCATATATCCTTAAGTGAAGTCTGTGGAACGACTCCAATTGCGTGCCAGTCATTCTGAAGCTGCCTGAACTCATGGAATGTTTTATTGATAGATTCCTCCCTGTTGACAAGCTCTTTTATCTTGTCAATAATATCATATTTCTTTTTGAGATTCTCGTATTTCTCCGCTTCCTGAATCTTGTTGTAATCAGTTTTTCTCTCCCTGAATTTCTCAAGGAGGTGTTTAACAACGGCATCATCAGGATCAACCCAGGCTCTGTAATCCTCAATCTTTCCCCCCTCATCAAGGAATTTTTTCTTGCGCTCATCAGATTCCAGCTTAAGTTTCTTATAAAAAAGAATCTTTATCCGGTCAATATCATCTCTTATTTCAGCAGGCGCCCTGTTTTCAATGATAAGCCCAAGGGTTTCGACAAGTTCAT
>CAIPJU010000091.1 GCA_903865465.1 uncultured Bacteroidota bacterium | reverse complement strand
TATTAAATGCTACCTGATCGTTCCTGCCTGAGGTTATGACAACAAATGAATAGACTACCAGGATTGTGCATATGACATCAGGAGCCGGCGAGTTCAGGTCAGGCAGAAGCATCAACATACTTACCAGCAATATAAGCAGGTAGAATACTGTTATCCATCTTG
This sequence comes from uncultured Bacteroidota bacterium, assembly GCA_903865465.1. Classification (GTDB taxonomy): domain Bacteria; phylum Bacteroidota; class Bacteroidia; order Bacteroidales; family VadinHA17; genus LD21. Next base: position 2,952 of record CAIPJU010000091.1, on the reverse strand, counting down.
TCCCATGGTTAAATTCCCTGTAGGCTTCGACGGAAAGTTTATATACAAGTACCAGGTAACATAATCCATTAAGTGGATATATTATCATGTTGCCCGACTGAATAGTGAACAATCCTGATACTATGAAAAACATTGAATTAAACGCAAGACGGCCATGAATATTCCCCAAGCCGGGAACCACAGCAAATTTCCTGACCCATTGAATGCTTTGTGCATGATAAGATTCCGTATCTCCCAAAGTTATTTTCTGAACTACGGCAGTTAAGATGAATAGTAAGAGAACAGAGAACAGGACTAATTCAAGTTTGCCAAATCGGCGCAAATATGGGTTTAAGCCTTTTAAATACAATATTATACCACGGTAATTAACAACTAAAAGGATAAGCGATATCATACTTATAACCAGAAATATTACCGTCCCTACAGGAAACACGATGGAAACAAATCCTGATATAACAGAAAGAATCAGAAATCCCATGAAAAACAATTCAACAGGCTCAAAGGCTACAGGTTGAGGCGATTTTACAATTAATTTGTTAATTATTATCTGAATGGAAAACCCAAAAACCACGAAGATAATTGAGATAATCAACCAGATGAAAACAATTGTGATCATAAGTTATGCCCTGAATAATCCATATTTAATAATACAATAAATCGCCGCGAAGCCATCCTTCCAGCCTATCTTTTTACCCTCTTCGTACCCCCTGCCATAGTAAGAGATTCCAACTTCATAAATTCTGATACCTCGCACCCTTGACATTTTTATGGTAACTTCAGGCTCAAAACCGAACCTTTTTTCAACAAGGTGTAAGGACTGAATTATTTTTGTATCAAAGAGCTTATAACAAGTTTCCATATCCGTCATATTCAGGTTCGAAAACATATTGGTGAGAAAGGTCAGGAACTTATTTCCCAAAGAATGCCAGAAGAAAAGAATCCTATGGGGATTGCTGCCCACGAACCTGGAGCCATAAACCACATCGGCAAAACCCTTTATCACCGGCTTGAGAAGATCATTATATTCATTGGGATCATACTCTGCATCAGCATCCTGAATTACAAGGTACTCGCCCGTGGCTTTTGATATTCCGGTGTGGAGCGCTGCCCCTTTTCCTTTGTTTACGGGGTGATTGAAATACTGAATATCCGTTTCAGTGTTAGCTGCAATGAATTTAATTATTTCTACTTCAGTGTTGTCAGCAGAACAGTCATTTACAATAATAATCTCTTTCTTTATTCCTCCAATAAGTTCAACATCCCTGATTTTCTTCAAAATGCTGAAGATGGTATTTTCTTCATTAAAAACAGGTATTATGATTGAAAGACGATTAATGCTCATTATCCTTCTAAAATTAAGCCTTTGGATTATTTTGTAATTTTTGAACGAAAGAGCCCAAAAGGACCTTCTCCCACATCAATAACAGTATAAGCATCTTTCTTCAATCCTGAAATCCTGAAGAAATCATCCGCAAGCTTATTATTGAGAAAGATTATAACCTGAGGATCCGATTTAATGTCCGTAAGTAGTTTATCAGTGAAGTAGGATTTCCAGCCTTCAATATATTCCTGATTGTTCAATTTACTTTCCCTGTTTACATAAGGATATCCGAAGAGATCAATCTGTTTTTCACAATTCAGCCAGGTCTTCAAAGATACTGATAGTTCGTAAGATGCAACCGGATCAACAACTACAAGGGCAGGCAATCTGCCAGGGTCTGCCTCAGAAACTGAAGAGAGTAATCTTGAAGTTTCATGGCCGTCCTTTGTGAACTCCCTTGCCTCTGACCATGACTTTATTACAAAGGGCAAAATTGAGACAAATAAGAGAATGCTAATTGACTTTTTAAACAGACTCATCCGCCACTCAGGACTATTTAAAACAGATACTACAAAAAATGCCAATCCCATCGAGGTCGGCAACAGGTATCGCTCAACAAGCCCGGAAGATTTGTAAAGTACTATATTTGGAATTGCGATAAGTAGAAAGAACACAAAAGGGAACCAATCCATTTTCCTGTAATTCCAGGTTCCAAGCCAGATGCCATAACCTGATATAATCAACATAAGGATGGTGATCCCATAAAATGTTCCTGCAAGGTGTAAAAAACCGAGGGGGATATTTTTTACAAAATCCATAACATTTCCCCCTGCATAGGGATTTACTGCCTGCATCAGCCCTTCTATAATAATCAATTCTGCAATTAAAACTATAATTGGTATAATAAGGATAATGCTTTTCCTGAATGATTCTCTTAGAGAATAATGAAATAATCTTGATTCATAGTAAATTTTGAAGAACAGAAATGCCGGTATGATAACTACAAAACTCTCTTTGGTCAGGGAAGAGAGTATCAGAAAAATAATAAATAAAAGGTTGTTAATATTGAAGATACCTTTGCCCAATGATTTCGACATAAAATAAAATGCCAGGCCGAGCATCGCCATTCCCAGGCTCTCCTGGGGACCGAGTCTCCAGAACACTGGACTTTGAGGTCCAATGAATGTAATCAGCAGGAAAAGCACTGATTCCTTTAATCCGAAGCTCAGTCTCCTGATAGCGGCAAAAAATGCCCCCATGGCAATAGCGCAAAGTATTGCAGTATAAATTGACCACAGGAGAAAATCAGAACCAAATATCTTAGTCTCAATTACCCTGTGAACAAAATAAAATGGCCTGAAACGTGCAGTGCTGTTAAGATCATTTCTCACCCAGGAAGCCATGACTTCAGTTAAGGGGCTTGACTTAAGCTGGTTTTTGATTAAGATAACTTCATGGTCATCAACAAAATGGAAACCTGAAGTTAAGGTCCCTGTAAGAATGAGGAATGAGAAAAACAGGGCAATAATCATGATTATGGCAGCAGTATCTGTACTGATCTCATTTTTTTTCATTTTACCCTCCTTGGTCAGGTTAAGTACCATTATCTCTTTGGATGAAAAAATATGATC
>CAIPJU010000090.1 GCA_903865465.1 uncultured Bacteroidota bacterium | reverse complement strand
CTGTGTCAGCATTAAAAGCAGAAATATATAAACCGTTCAATTCGAAGCATTCGTCAAGGCAAGCAATTATCTTCTCTGCCATTTTTATGTACCAATGGTCGCCAAAGACCTTATAAGCAAGGGAATATGTCCATAGAGCAAGAACCTGGTCGTAGAGCATTTTTTCAAAATGGGGTATTGTCCATTTCCGGTCTACGCAATAACGGAAAATACCGCCCTGGAGATGGTCGTTCAGTCCGCGCAGTCTTATAGTATCAAGAGTTTGAATTATTATTGATTTAATTTCAGGATCTTCATTAACCGGATATGAGTAGAGAAGAGATAGCAGGCTTGAATGGGGCGGAAATTTCTGTCCAAAGCCAAAGCCTCCGTTTTCTCTGTCAAAATAGGATAAGAGTTCCCTGACAGGGGAGAAATCAGCAGACCGGTCTGGAAAGTCGTATTCAGTCAGGAAAGGAGTTATTGCACTACCTTTGGCTTCGAAATAGTTATAAATCCGTTCTGCCAAATCGAGAAAAGTGATACTTCTCCCGTCAGAAACTACAGGAGCATAGGTCAGGGCAAAGAATGGTTTTAGATCAGGAGTCAGGAACACATTAAGCGGCCAGCCGCCACTGCCGCTTTGACCAAAAATAAAGCTCATCATAAACTGATCTATATCGGGCCTTTGTTCTCTGTCTACCTTAATACATACAAAATGATTGTTAAGGTAATCTGCAGTTTTTATATCAGAAAATGCTTCAGCAGCCATTACGTGGCACCAGTGACAGGTTGAGTAACCAATGGATACAAGAATCGGTTTGTTTTCAGAAAGAGCATAACCTGTAGTTTGAAGGTTCCATTCCTGCCACCAGACTGGATTGACGGCATGCTGGAGAAGATAGGGGGAAGATGAATTGCCAAGGGTATTATAGCTGAAATTATCTTCCGGGATCTTAACTTTTATCATATATTGTCCTCTTTTATCATCCGAAATCATCAATTCGTCAAATACTAATTTCAGGAATTAGAATAATAGCCCGATAAAAACAGCCGGTAATTTGAAAATCGGTGAAATAGTTAGCCCGGGTAGCAATGGCTTTTCGATAAACCGTTTTATGTTCAGTGTATTGTATATTTCAATTGACATAAGCAGTAAGTATTTTCATATCATTCAATTATGTTCTTCTAAACAAGATTTGATAAGATAAGTTCAAATATCATATGTTATAGAATAGGTATGCCAGGAGAATTCTTTTTGTTGAAACAATGGTATTGATGACCTTTTTTCCCGGGCTTAAAATATTTTTAGTGGATTATCTTTTACATTTTCAGTAGAAAGTTTAAGTTTTTTTTTATTATCTTGTTGGCAGATTAGACCTGATAAATTTAAGCAGTAATATTTCAGTTATGTTGTTCATTTATTCAACTGAGGCGAAATTCGATTCTAAATATTTAGTAATCAGGGTTTAGATATGATCCTGCATATTATTGAAGGATGATGAATACTATTTTATTTATAGTCTTTTTTTCTCAGGTATCCGGTTCCAAAATTTAAGATTGTAACAGGATGATGTTAGCTGTTTTGTTCCTTGAGTTGATTGAAGGAAGGAATCATTTGCCGGAGATAGGAAGGCTCATGTTTAGGATTCCTGAGTTTACTGCATTAAATTTTTTGATAATCGGCAGGATAACTAAATAAATATTGCGGAGCTTGAGAAAAAATGCCGGTTTAAAGGTATAGTATTAAAAGCAGAATGATTAAGGATGTGCTTTATTAAGGATGCCAGGTGTAATTTGAAAGATATTTATTATAAAATATATGCATAAGAGAGAGTTCTATAACTTCAAATAGTTCAAGTCGATGAAACAGAATCTGATTTTTAATTATTATCAGCAACAGTAATTTAATTTATTTAAGACTATGAGTTTTAAGCTGCCAAAATACAAGGGTTTAATAAGAGCACTCTGCATAGCTTCAATGATCGGTATCGGATCATGCAAATCTCCAACCCATTTTACAGTTGATGAAAAGTCAATTATGGAATTTCATGCAAAGACTGATTCTGCTATAAACCGGCTCGATTCACATGTAAATCTGTTCATTGATTATTCAACCTGCATGGTAGAAGCAGTTAAATCATCAAAATTTTTCAGCCAGATCAGGCCAAGGATAACAGGAATCAATCCAACTCTTTATGGTATAAAGGGCAATAATATTGAGATGATAAGCAACGACAATGTAGCAGTCAATGTCGAACTTAATAAAATTGCTGAATTTCCGTATGCTGACCTTAAAGGTGCCTTCAGCCAAATCTGCGATAAGAATAATCAGGCAATATTGATCACCGATGGAGAATACTGGACGCCAGGGATAGGTGAAATGACTGATCTTCCATATTTTAAGGATCAATTTGTGAAGTGGTTGTCCAAAGGATTTGATATTTATATTTATGTTGAGGATTATGTCGAGCAATACCATGGAAAGGCATTTGCGAAAAAGCGTTTTTATTTTATCTTCACCGACGACAACCTGAAAAATAATATCTATGAGGAGTTGAAGCGAGCCTTCACGGTTTCTCCATTGAGCCCGATTCTTAAATTATATAAGCTCTCCACCAAAGATTTTCTGCCGGATGGGAAATTAGTTGTTTATGACCAGATTGAATCAACTCAGGTTACGGAAAAGGGGTTTGTAGCATTTGATATAGGAAGTGAGTGGGAAAATTTGGATATGTATGTTCTGAATGCGACCAATGCAGAAGATGGCACTTCAGTTGCCGGGGGAAATTATTTAATAAGAGGTTTAAAAATAACACCTTATCCTGATTCTGTTTATACTTTTCCCGAATTGGATATTAAAGTATACAATGTATCCGAAAACTACCTTGATAGTACAAAGGAGGTTAATTTAGAATCATGTGAGGCAAAGGATCTTTTTATTCTCGATAAAGAACTCTACAAAGGTACGGGTGAAATAGGTATTAAAATGTCAAAAAACTAT
>CAIPJU010000089.1 GCA_903865465.1 uncultured Bacteroidota bacterium | reverse complement strand
TTTTTTTGTTCCATACGGATAGCGAGAACCTATGCCGCGCAAAGTCAGCTTAATAGTTCCCAGAGAGCCTTCCTGCATCACAACGCCAGGAACACCAATCAGGGAAGCAGCTATATTTGTTGCTGAATTTTCAAGCCGGTCACCGGAAATTACCGATATTGAACCCGCAGCAGCTTTAAGCTGGCCGGGCGTTCCATAAGCCGTTACCTCAACTTCAGATAAATCAACCGGGGGCAGGACTGGCAGGTTTAATGAGGCTTTACTGGTATCAGAAACGAGCTCTGAAAAGGACCTTTTTGTCTGTCCTGATAACGAAATGGTTATAAAAATTATTGGAATGATCAGGATAAGCTTCATTCTCCTAATAACGGAAAGCTGCTACTTTTGTTTATAAAAATAGGGGAAAGTCATTTGGTCAGATTCATGGCTGCCTCCATTTTTAGCAAACCCTCCTCAAGGGTGGCACGGGGGCAACCAAAATTCAATCTGAAATATCCCTCTCCTCCGGTGCCGAATTTACTGCCGTGATTTAACGCCACACCTCCATCGATCAGCCGTTTGGCCAGCTCTTTTTCGCTAAGACCATAAGAGGCCAGATCCATCCAGACCAGGAAGGTAGCTTCCGGTTTCATGATTTTTACTTTGGGCATTCTTTCAGCGACAAAAGACTCTACAAATTTATAATTATCTTCAAGATAGACCATTAGCTGATCAAGCCAATCGTAACCATCACGAATTGCCGCCTCAGTAGCGATATTTCCGAAGATATTTCCGCTATGGATATGCACCGTATTTAAAACCTGCTCATACTTCACCCTGATTCTTTTATTCGGGATAATTGCAAAAGCAGAGGATAACCCGGCAATATTAAAGGTCTTACTGGCAGCCATCAGTACCGCACTGTTCATCGCGATTTCCTCAGAGATCATGGGAATTGGGATATGCTTACTCCCTGAAAAAACCAGGTCGGCATGAATCTCGTCCGAAATAATGAATATGCTGTTCTCGGTACAAATCCGGCACAACTCTCCAAGCTCCTCCTTCGTCCAGACCATCCCACCTGGATTATGAGGACTACACAGAATCAGTAGTTTGGTATTCTCATCGATCCCTTTCTTAAGATTTTCGAAATCGAAGGTATAGCGGCCATTCTTGATAATCAGAGGATTTTCAACCATTTTTCTGCCCATTCCTTTAATACTGGTGAAGAATGGAAAGTAGACAGGTGGCTGTACAATTACTTTGTCACCGGGTTCTGAAAGTGCCATAATTAACAAAGTAATCGCTGAAACCACTCCCGGACTCGTAGTGATCATCTCTTTGTCAATCTTCCAGTTATGCCGGCGGTCTACCCAATTGATAATCGATTCATAAAAACTATCCGGCCGGTAGGAATAGGCCAGAATTTCGTGGTTCAACCGCTGGCGCAATGCATCCATGATAAAGTCAGGCACCCTGAAATCAGTGTCTGCAACCCAAAGAGGCACAGCATCCGCTTTTCCAAAAAAGGCTTCAAGCATGTCGTATTTGAGGCAGCCTGTCCCATGTCGTTCTATGATCTCATCAAAATTGTATTTCTTCATTTTTTATGATTGTATTTTATAAATCGTATTTCGTGCGACTGGCTGCTGGCAATTTGCTGCTGGCAACTTGCCACTATGATGGTTTACCAGGATTATTTAGATATCATTCTATTATTTACCAATCAGATATTAAGCAATATACGAATTTTTCCTGAAGAGCTATTTGCCAGTTGCCACCAGCCAGTTGCTATATCTCTATTTTCTTCAGCCAGTTAAAACCTTCTCCCTTTTCAATCTTTAAAACAAAATCATAACGATTTGGATCCATGCAAAGTTCAAAATCAGAGGCTGGCGACCATTCGTGATTCAAGGGATCGAGAAGACGGGCACCGTCACCGATGGTGAGTGACTCCTTCATTTTATTGAAATCAGGATCTATACCCCGTAGTTTATTGCGTACATATTCGGCCAGAAAAGTATCCTCCTGAGTCGGATAGCGCCCTTCGTACCCCATGCATACCAGGCTTACAGATGCCGGATTATTTTGTTGGATATAACGGATTATGGCACCCACATTTACAAAGCTTCCCGTTATAATTTCATCGGCCAACGAGGCATTTGCAATACCTTTTGTACCGGAGCTCGTGGTCATCACTATGGTTTTACCAGTAAAATTCTGATTCA
>CAIPJU010000088.1 GCA_903865465.1 uncultured Bacteroidota bacterium | reverse complement strand
TAAAAATTTTCATCTTCAGATTATCTTCAGAATTGGAATTTAATTTTGTTTTGAATTTAATAATGTAAATTTTTTAAACTATGAAAAAAGTATTAATAGCATTAGTATTGATTATGGCAGTTATTGCTGTCAACGCACAAACTGCAACAACAACCGAGAAAAAAGCACCACAGGCAAAAACTGAAAAAGCTGCTCCAACGGCTAAACCTGCTGCTACTCCTGCAGTTAAAGCAGAAGCTAAACCTGCTGCAGCACCTGCAGTTAAGGCTGAAGCTAAGCCAGCTGCAAAAGCTGAGGCAAAACCTGCTGCTAAACCAGCTGCAAAACCAGTTGCAAAGCCAGAAGCTAAACCAGCAGCTACACCTCCGGTAAAAAAATAATTAAAGGAAAAGATTTATGAAAGCAGTGGACTTTGTGCCACTGCTTTTTTTTTGGCCCTTCAAACAATTGTTTTGCAGGTTTTTTATTTTACCATAATTTTTTATTTAAATTGGCAGCATCAAAAATAAAAGAAAGGAAGCGCATGCTGCCTGATCATTTGAGCTTCGTATGTTCACTCAGAGATAATCATATATGTTAACTTAATAACCTATTGATATGTATCAACCTGCTCCAGAAAGATATTCCGAAATGGAATACCGCAGATGCGGAAAAAGCGGTATCAAACTTCCAGCCATCTCCCTGGGTTTATGGCATAATTTTGGCGATGTTGACGTCTATGAAAACTTCAAGAGAATAATCTGGAAAGCATTTGACTCGGGAATCACACATTTCGATCTGGCAAACAATTACGGTCCACCATATGGTACTGCCGAGAAAAACTTCGGACTGATCCTGCAAACGGATTTCAGCGCTTATCGCGATGAAATGATCATCTCGACCAAAGCCGGATATGATATGTGGCCGGGACCTTATGGTGACCACGGGTCGAGGAAATACCTGACTGCCAGTCTCGATCAGAGCCTGAAGAGGATGAAACTCGAATATGTTGATATCTTTTATTCCCACCGTCCCGACCCTGAAACTCCTCTGGAAGAGACCATGGGTGCGCTTGCTCATGCTGTCAGATGCGGCAAGGCACTCTATGCCGGGATCTCAAATTACCCTGCCGACCTTACTGAGCGTGCCGCACAAATCCTGAAAGAGATGGGAACTCCCTGCCTTATCCATCAGCCAAAGTATTCGATGTTTGAAAGGTGGTCGGAAGGAGGTCTGCTTGATGTACTCGATAAAACGGGCATAGGATGTATTGCCTTTTCACCCCTTGCACAGGGTATGCTTACCAACAAATATCTTGGAGGAATCCCTGCCGATTCGAGAGCTGCAAAACCTCATGGCGCTTTATCTCCTGACCGGATTACACCGAAGATCCTTCAAAAGATCGAAGGGCTCAATCAGGTAGCCGAACGACGAGGCCAATCGCTTGCACAAATGGCTATTGCATGGCTGTTGAAAGACCCAAGGGTCACTTCGGTACTAGTTGGAGCCAGCAGTGTTAAACAGCTGGAAGACAATATACTGGCGTTAAAGAACACCGGTTTCGGTAATGATGAATTGAATTGTGTCGAACAGATATTGAAATAAAGAATTCCTTAAGAAGTAACCTTCTAAAAGCGGAATGCTGCCATTTCATCGCCATTCCGGACGACAAGGATGTTACCAGCAAGGACAGGATGGCTCCAGGTTTTTCCTTTTATGGCATTAAATCTGGATAACTCGGTAAACTTTTCAGGTGATGCCTTAACAAGTGCTACCTCTCCTTTTTCGGTAAGAACAAGGATCAGATCCTGGTCGGCAATCAGAACCGGGAAGCCCTGGTAACGGTCTCCTTTCCATACCATCTTTCCGTAAGAAAGGTTGGTGCATGTCAAATAAGGCCCGTCAAAACCATAGGCGAATCCTTTATCTATTACAAAATCATTGAAGACATTTTTCACAGAAGATGAGTTCCATTTCTCAGTGATCTTAAATCTATTCTGAACCATATCAAAGGAGATCCGTCGGATTGCCTTGTACTCGCCGCAAAGAAGCAGATCTGATGAATCAATTACTGAAGGCTGAAGGATCCTTCCTTCTATTTTCCATGGGTAATCCCATAATTTTGTCCCATTCTCCGGATTAAGTCCAACAGCCCCTGAATCGCTCATAAAGACGACCTGTCGTATTCCGCACATATTCAAAAGAACAGGAGAGCTGTAACTTTGTCCGCCATCAGGACCTGTCCACATTTGTTGGCCTGTTTCACGATCATATGATACAATCGTTCCTGAGATAGCAGCAATAACAGCATCAGTGGTAATGAGCGGTGAACCGGAAAATCCCCATAAGGGAGTTTTTTCTCCGGCATCTAATGCTGCATTCCGTGACCAGATTAATGATCCGTCTGATATATTAAGGCAATTCAGAATACCTGTTGCTCCCAGGGTATAAATCCTGTTACCGCTTATTGAAGGTGTTGCGCGGGGGCCTGCACCAGCATGTGGTTCATAAAACCTGGCCCTGTACTTATAGATCCATACAGCTTTCCCTGTTTCGAGTTGGTAACAGGAAACTGCTTCATATTCACCTCTTTGTTCCTGGGTATAGATTAAATTTCCATCTACTGCAAAAGAGGAACATCCCGGGCCAACTGGTTTTCGCCAGAGTTCAACCGGGGGAAATTCTTTCCAATCGGTTTTTAATTGGCTGCCATAAATAATACCATCGCGGTTCGATCCTCGAAAACCAGCCCATAAGATCCTGTTATTTGCTTTGACATCATTTGAATAAGGGGCAAAAACATCCTTCCCGGTATGTTCAAGCATCCTATCCTCGGATGTTGCGCTCCATCGCCAACCGATCAGTTGACGACCATCACCTGTCATACCATTGGTTCTCAGACAGATCCAAATTCCAGATGCAAGCACAATGGTTATGATCATCATTACTGTTCTCCAAACGGAGGTCATCCTTCGGGTAACTGATGCCCATAACACAAAGGCAAGAGACATAACCGGAACTGAGAATATCAGGAACATATAGCCCATCATGGCTTTAGCTATCGATTCATCAATAAGGAATGATGTCAGCCAGAGGGACAGAATGATAAGAGGCAGGGCTATCCACCTTTCGATACGGTGTGCACGGCTGAAGATGATCCACCAGATGACAAGAAGTATTGTACAGATCACCTCTCCAAGAATTCCTGCCATCATGGCTTCGGGTTTAATCAGCAATAAGCCGAATCTTAAAAGCCACTGAACAGAAACAATAATGATTCCTGGCCAGATCCGGACTTGATTACGGTTAAGAAGATCGACTGATCCTTCTCCTTCTAAATCTGAAGTCATATCGTAAGGTATTTGAAAGTGCATCAAAGTGGCTTAAACATAAGAAATAATTTGATGACTGGGGTCTAAATCAGCAAAATTGAGACAGCCAGCTAAGGATTTATATGTTGGTAAATGATCGGGAGACTATTTGATCTTTCTAAAAGTAAGGATTGACTTTGGGCTGCTGATATACTTTGAGAACTTACCGACCCTGATTACAAGGTTCTGTTCATCAAACTTAAAATAATAGGTTCCCCCTTCCATTGAGTTTGATAATCCATCCACTACCGAAATACTGTCTCCCGCTATTTTGTAAGTGTATGAAGTGCTTCCTATCCGGGGCAGCCAATAGCCGTTCGACATGGCATAACCTCTGCTTAAATTGAAATAACCTGAATCGTTGTTGTATACGAAATTAATAGTATCAATTACAGTATTAACTTCGATCCAGTAGCCCGTAAGTCCCTTAGGAAGGGTAGCCGGATCGG
>CAIPJU010000087.1 GCA_903865465.1 uncultured Bacteroidota bacterium | reverse complement strand
TCCCGTCGCTGTAGAATTCAGAGGCAGCACAGTCGAGTCCGATGGTAACATCTTTACCAGGAGTGTAACCGGCAGCGCTGATAGCCTTAATAATAGTTTCAAGAGCATCTTCGGTACCACCGAGAGTTGGGGCAAAACCGCCTTCGTCGCCTACAGCAGTACTTAGCCCGCGTCCCTTGAGAACTTTTTTCAGAGAATGGAATACCTCGGTTCCCATTCTGAGACCTTCCCTGAATGAAGGAGCACCAACAGGCCTGATCATGAATTCCTGGAATGCAATAGGGGCATCGGAATGAGATCCTCCATTGATAATATTCATCATAGGAACAGGAAGAGTTACAGCACTTGTACCCCCGATATAGCGAAATAAAGGAAGTCCGTGGTAAACGGCGGCAGCTTTGGCAACTGCAAGAGAAACCCCGAGAATAGCATTTGCTCCAAGGTTGCTTTTAGTCCTGGTGCCGTCGAGTTCAATCATCTTCTTATCAACGCCGGCCTGGTCGGTAACATCCATGCCAATAACCTCTTCGGCTATGACGTTATTTACATTATGAACAGCCTTAAGGACACCTTTTCCAAGGTAGCGGTTTTTGTCGCCATCGCGAAGCTCAAGGGCTTCATTTTCACCTGTTGAGGCACCGGAGGGAACAGCAGCTCTACCGAAAGATCCACTTTCAGTTACCACATCGACTTCGATTGTGGGATTGCCTCGGGAGTCGAGAATTTCACGAGCATGTACACTAACTATTTGACTCATAGTTTTTTGATTTATATTAGACAATAATGTAAGATACAAAAAAAGGATAAGCCAATTATGACTGATCCCTTTTTTTAGTATTTCATTTTAATAATGTATTATTCCTGTGCAGCGTCTCCGGTAGTCTCTTCGGCTTTTGCTGCCTTTGGAGCTTTTGCATCGGCTGTTGCATGTTCTTTTTTCTTCGGAGCTCTTCTTCTGCGTGCTGATTTAGCTTTTGCAGCTTCACCGCCAAGCATAGCTTCATTGTAATCGACAAGTTCAATAATGCACATATCGGCATTATCACCAATTCTATGACCTGTTTTAAGTATTCTTGTATATCCTCCCGGGCGTTCGCTGATCTTTGGAGAGATATCCCTGAATAATTCCGCTACTGCAGTTTTGTCCTTGAGGTAGCTGAACACAATTCTTCTCGAATGTGTTGAATCTTCTTTCGATTTGGTCATGAGAGGTTCTACATAAGTCCTAAGCGCCTTGGCTTTAGCTGTAGTAGTAGTGATCCTCTTGTGAATGATAAGGGATGAAGCCATGTTTGCAAGCATCGCCTTTCTGTGTGAACTTGTTCTTCCTAAATGGTTAACAACTCTTGAATGTCGCATTTCTCTATTACCTTAACCAGTTTTCAAATTAATCTTTGTCTAACTTATACTTTTGTACATCCATACCGAATGAGAGGTTCACATTCTCGAGCAGTTCGTCAAGCTCGGTAAGTGATTTCTTTCCAAAATTCCTGAATTTAAGCAGGTCATTCTTGTTAAATCTCACCAGGTCGCCAAGTGTTTCAACTTCTGCTGCCTTAAGGCAATTAAGGGCACGGACTGACAGGTCGAGATCGACCAGTTTTGTCTTCAGAAGCTGACGCATGTGAAGTACTTCCTCATCAAATTCTTCATTTGCCATTTTCTCATCCGAATCAAGAGTGATCTTTTCATCTGAGAAGAGCATAAAGTGGTATATCAGTATTTTTGCAGCTTCTTTGAGGGCTTCCTTAGGATTGATGGAGCCGTCGGTTTCTATTTCAAGAAGAAGCCTTTCGTAGTCGGTTTTCTGTTCAACACGGTAGTTCTCAACGGAGTATTTTACGTTACGAATCGGCGTAAAGATTGCATCGATTGCTATCAGACCAAATTCGCTGTCGACAGGTTCGTTTTCTTCAGCAGGCACATATCCTCTGCCTTTGTTAATAGTGAATTCAACCTGCAGTTTTACATCGGGCTCCATTCTGAAGAGGACGAGTTCAGGATTTAAAACTTCAAAGCTGCTAAGAGCATTCTTAAGGTTCCCTGCTTTGAAAACATCCTGTCCGCTGACTTTTATGGTAACTTTTTCGTGATCGACATCATCAACAGTTCTTTTAAATCTCACCTGTTTGAGATTAAGAATAATCTCGGTGACATCTTCCATTACACCTGTAATGGTTGAGAACTCATGGTCTATGCCTTCGATCTTTACTGTAGTAATGGCATAGCCCTCGAGCGAAGAGAGAAGTATTCTTCTCAACGCATTCCCGACAGTAATGCCATAGCCAGGTTCAAGCGGACGGAATTCAAATTTCCCGTGCTTGCCGTCAGCTTCCAGCATTATTACTTTATCAGGCTTCTGGAATGATAAAATGGCCATAGAATTTATCTTATATTATTATTTTGAATACAATTCAACGATAAGCTGTACCTTGATATCTTCAGGGATATCGGTACGTTCCGGCACATTCATGAATTTACCGGCCATCAGTGAGTCATCCCACTCAAGCCATGACAGCTTTGAGTATTTCTTTGTGCCAAGAGAATCAACAATGATTTCGAGTGATTTAGATTTTTCGCGTACACCAATAATATCGCCTGGTTTGAGTTGATACGAAGGTACGTTTACCACTGAAGCATTAACTGTTATATGTCTGTGCGATACCAACTGACGGGCACCAGCTCTTGTAGGTGAAACGCCAAGACGGTATACAACGTTATCGAGACGCGATTCAAGCAACTGCAACAGAACTTCACCTGTAACACCTTTACTCCTTGAAGCTTTCTCAAAAGTGTTGCGGAACTGACGTTCGAGAACACCATAAGTATATTTTGCTTTCTGTTTTTCCCTCAGCTGAACTCCATATTCCGAGGATTTTTTCCTTTTCTTATTGACTCCGTGCTGTCCGGGAGGAAAGTTCTTCCTGTCGAGATGCTTATCGGGACCAAAGATGGGTTCTCCAAATTTTCTTGCAATTCTTGTTCTTGGGCCAGTATATCTTGCCATTTCTATATTAATTTAAGCTTTCAAATAATCAATTACTTTACACCTTTATACTCTTCTTCTTCCGGGAGCACGGCAACCATTGTGCGGCATAGGGGTCACGTCGACGATTTCAGTAACCTCAATTCCGACATTGCTAATTGACCTGATTGCTGATTCGCGACCTGCACCAGGGCCTTTAACATATACTTTCACTTTTCTTAAACCCAGATCATATGCCACTTTCCCACACTCCTCTGATGCCATCTGTGCAGCATAAGGTGTATTTTTCTTGGAACCTTTGAAACCCATTTTACCGGCCGATGCCCATGATATTACCTGGCCTGAAGTGTTGGTCAAAGTAACAATAATGTTATTGAACGATGAATGCACATGTGCCTGGCCTGTGGGTTCAACTTTTACGACCCTCTTCTTTAATGTTCCAGTCTTCTTTGCCATAATCTATTTATTTAGTAGCTTTTTTCTTGTTTGCAACTGTCTTCTTTCTTCCTTTCCTGGTCCTGGCGTTATTCTTGGTGCTCTGACCCCTTACAGGCAGACCAAGTCTATGACGTACACCACGATAACAACCAATGTCCATAAGCCTTTTTATGTTCATCTGTGTCTCAGACCTTAGCTCGCCCTCCAGCTTAAAGTTATCATTCAGAATTCGCCTTATGTTGTTGATCTGGTCATCAGTCCATTCCTGAACCTTAGCATTCCTGTCAACACCGGCTTCATCCAAAACTTTCTGAGCAGTGCTCTTGCCTACTCCGTAGATGTATGTAAGGCCAACCTCGCCTCTTTTGTTTCTTGGTAAATCTACACCAACAATACGTGCCATATAATCCTTTTCTTAAATAATGTGCAAAATTAGTTAAAATTATCCCTGCCTCTGCTTGAACTTGGGATTTTTCTTATTAATAACGTAAACGCGGCCTTTGCGCTTGACTATTTTGCAGTCAACGCTACGCTTTTTCACAGATGCTCTTACTTTCATTGGTTTTATATTTCTTATTTATACCTGAATGTTATTCTTCCTTTTGTCAGATCGTATGGCGACATCTCGACCTTTACCTTGTCACCCGGCAGTATCTTGATGTAATGCATTCTCATCTTACCCGAAATATGGGCAGTGATTACATGCCCGTTTTCGAGCTCCACCCTGAACATTGCATTTGAGAGGGCTTCGATAATGGTTCCATCCTGCTCTATTGATGACTGTTTGGCCATAGATTACATTTTATTTAAGACTTCGTCAATAAATTTAAAAGTTGTCAATACATCTGGTTCTCCTTTTCCGACAGCCACTGCATATTCAAAATGTGCTGATAATTTTCCATCAGCTGTTTTAATAGTCCAACCGTCTCCCATCTGATATGTTTCCTTCTTCCCTGCATTTATCATGGGCTCGATGCAGATAACAAGGCCCTTTTCCATTTTCGGACCAGTACCTTTCTTTCCATAATTAGGTACTTCGGGCTGTTCATGAAGTTTCTTTCCCAGCCCGTGTCCTACAAGTTCCCTGACCACGGAGAAACCTCCGCTTTCTGCCTTGTTCTGGACTGCGAATGAGATATCTCCGACCCTGTTTCCCGAAACTGCTCCCCTGACTCCCTCTTCGAGAGAAGCCCTGGTATAATCGAGAAGCTTCTTAACATCATCCCTGATAATCCCAACCGGAAACGTAAAAGCACTATCGCCGTACCATCCGTTCATAATTACTCCGCAATCGACTGATATGATATCACCTTCCTTCAGGATATACGATGAAGGGATGCCGTGAACCACCTGATCGTTGACAGAAGTACAGAGAGTATTCGGAAAACCTCCATATCCCTTGAAAGCCGGTATTGCTCCATTATCACGAATGAATGTCTCGGCAATTTCATCAAGATAGAGGGTTGTAATCCCGGGCCTGATTATCGAAGCAAGCTCAGCAAGTGTAAGTGACACAAGCAAATTGCTTTCTCTTAAATACCCAATCTCTTCCTCAGTCTTTAAATACAACATCAAAGAACGCTAACATTTTTATATAGATGTCACAGATCCTGATCTTCCTTTTACACGGCCCGATTTCATCAGCCCGTCGTAGTGACGCATCAGTAAATGGCTCTCAACCTGCTGAAGTGTATCAAGGATAACACCAACAAGAATGAGAAGTGATGTACCTCCATAAAACTGTGCAAACTGAGGCGATACACTGGCTTTTATTGCGAGTGAAGGCAGTATTGCAACAATTGCAAGGAAAATAGATCCCGGCAGTGTAATCCTCGACATAATTGAATCGAAGAATTCAACTGTTTTTCTTCCAGGTTTGATGCCCGGAATAAAGCCGCCGTTTTTCTTCATATCTTCAGCCATCTGTACAG
>CAIPJU010000086.1 GCA_903865465.1 uncultured Bacteroidota bacterium | reverse complement strand
TACAGCACTATCTGATAAAATAGTCGTCTGTTGATAGAAGCATGGTTTTATAGAAATAAAAAAAATCTTTGGGAAAAATTTGTTTTACAACATAGAAGCTTGTCGAAGGGATGCTATATATGTGAAAAATTCGGTCCCTGAGCTTGTCGAAGGGCATGTTACAAGTTGCCGGTTATTGAAAAGTGATTTATGGTAGAATATTTTTTGATTGAGGACATTATAGAATAGGTTATACTTTCAATTAGTTGATTAAGATGGAAAACAATGAAATTTTGAAGTTTCATATTGCAGAAAAAATCGAGGAGTTAAATAAAATCGAACTTATATTTTTTCATAGTCCAATTATTGACGAGGGATTTGATGAAATTAACATAGTTTCAAAAAAAATAAAAACACTAAGAAAATTGTATCTCTGGTTGTATAATCCTATATTTTATTTGTTAATGGCTTTTCTGCTTTTTGTGGCTTTTGCCCAATTTGCAAATTATTATTTATTTAACTGGGACCGTGCCGGCATGTTAATTGTTGGGATGGTTGGGCTTATTATTCAAAGATGGAGGACTAATCGTCAGTTGGAACGCTTGACAATGATGCAATTTCTAATCGAATTGAAAAATGGATTTGAATAAGAAAAAATAAAATTATGTACTAACTTTGTAATTACATTATAAATCTTTTATCATGGATATTTCAGTAGTGCAAATAGGTAATTCCAAAGGCATCAGGTTAAGTAAAACCCTGATTGATAAGTACCATATTAAGGATACAGTTGAACTGGTATTGGAAGAGGAGTATATGATCCTGAAGCCAAAAACCACTCCCAGAAAAGGGTGGGCAGAAGCTTTTCAAAAGATGCATGAAAACGGAGATGATAAACAGTTAATGCCTGATGTTTTTGAGGACGAAACTTTTGACGAATGGAAATAAGGCAATATGACATAGTTTTGGTCAACCTTGATCCAACCATTGGAAGTGAAATAAAAAAGACACGTCCCTGTGCCGTTATTTCGCCCAAAGAGATGAATCAATTTTTAAATACTGTTGTAATTGCTCCAATGACAAGTCATGCTAAATTGTATCCAACCAGGGTAAAAGTCATTCATGACAATAAAAATGGCTGGATTGCAATTGATCAGATCAGAACGGTTGATAAACTGAGGGTTATTAAAATCCTTGATAGTCTCACATTGAGAGAGATTGAAAAGGTTAAGTCTGTATTAAGAGAAACTTTTGTTGATTAATAATATGAGTATGAAAGAAAGAAACGAGTTGGTACGCATTTTTACGGGAAGCGAAGTGCTGGTACTCATGCTGAAAGGGGCATTGGAAGAAATCGAAGTTGGTGCACTGATCCAAAATGGATTCCAGTCAGGAATGGCTGCAGGCATTGGCGGGTTTCCCGAATATGTGGATCTGTATATTCAGCAATCCGACCTCGTCAGGGCTCAGCCGCTAATCAATGAATTCAATCAAACCAATAATTAATAGTTTATTCGAACAAAGTACTTTAGGCACTTTAGGCACTCTAGGCACTTTAGTTCACTTTAGTCACTTATTCATTAATTGAACACACTAGCGTTGCGTCTTTTTTAGAATAATTTTAACTGTATATATTTCTGTTCTTTGACATCTTGATATTCTGCATTTTCAAAGAGTTGCT
>CAIPJU010000085.1 GCA_903865465.1 uncultured Bacteroidota bacterium | reverse complement strand
CTGCCTTTCCGCAACCCCTCCATTTCCACCGAAGAGAGGGTCAACGACCTGGTCTCACGCATGACCCTACAGGAAAAGGCCGATCAGCTTCTCTACACTGCTCCTGCCATAACACGCCTTGGCATTCCTGCCTACACTTGGTGGAACGAGGCTTTGCATGGAGTCGCCAGGGCTGGATATGCTACAGTATTTCCACAGTCGATAACCGTAGCCAATTCATGGGACGAAGGACTCCTGTTCAATGTAGCTACTGCTATCTCCGACGAGGCGCGTGCAAAATATCATGAGTTTCAGCGAAGGGGCAAAACAGGTATTTATCAGGGATTAACTTTCTGGTCTCCAAACATTAATATATTTCGCGATCCGCGCTGGGGAAGGGGACATGAGACTTACGGAGAGGACCCTTACCTTACCGGAAGGCTTGGACTTGAATTTGTAAAAGGCATGCAGGGCGACGATCCGAAATATCTGAAGACGGTTGCCACTGCAAAACACTATGCTGTCCATTCCGGACCGGAGCCTTTGCGACATATATTTAATGCCAAAGTGAGCGAACAGGATCTCAGGGAGACCTATCTTCCTGCATTCAGAACACTTGTAAAAGATGCCGGTGTCTATTCTGTGATGGGCGCCTATAATATGTTCAGAGACTATCCCTGTTGCGCCAATCCGATCCTCTACGGTATTCTCAGGAATGAGTGGGGCTTTAAAGGATATATTGTTTCCGACTGCTGGGCCATTTCAGATTTTTACAATTTCACAAAATTTGCAAAAGACCCTGCTGAGGCTGCAGCAGATGCAGTAAAGGCAGGTACCGATCTCGAGTGCGGCGTTGATTATAAGCATCTGGTTGAAGCCGTAAGCCGCGGTCTGCTGACTGAAAAGGATATAGATGTGGCAGTTAAAAGGCTTTTTACAGCCCGTATTAAACTGGGGATGTTCGATCCCGATGAGATAGTGCCTTATGCAAAGATCCCTTACTTTGTCAACTGTTCGGATTATAATAATTCCCTTGCCCGCAAGGCCGCTCAGGAATCAATTGTTCTTTTAAAAAATGATAATAATATACTTCCCCTGAAGAAGGAGATAAAAACGATAGCCGTAATCGGACCAAATGCCGACAACTTTGAATCACTTATTGGCAATTACAATGGTATCCCAAAAGATCCCGTGACTATTCTGAAGGGCATTACCAATAAGCTGACTCCTGGTACCAGAGTTATTTATGCCGAGGGAAGTGATCTGGCTGATGGAATTCATAATCTTATTCCAATACCTTCAAGATATCTTCAGACTGAAGATGGACGCCAGGGAGCATTAGGAGAATATTATAATAACAGGAAAATGGAAGGTAATCCATTGTTTGCCAGGGTAGATGATAATATCAGCTTTTACTGGGAACACCTCTCTCCGAGGTATGATCTTCCCGATGATGATTTTGGAGTGAAGTGGACGACTTTTCTGGTTCCACCGGTGTCAGGTACTTATTCCCTGGGCGGATGGGGCTCTTCGGGTTATGATATATTTCTCGATGGTAAAAAGATCATTACCTCAATGAATGAACATTCAGCATTTAATATTGAAAGTCAGGCTGAACTCCAGGCAGGAAAGAAATACAAAATCGAAGTTCTTTACAGGAATTATGCCGGTGACGCTGATATCAAACTGTTATGGGCAATGCCAAGGCCTGATATGGTCGGACAGGCTGTAAATGCAGCAAAAGAATCTGATGCCGTGATCCTTGTTCTGGGCTTGTCGCAGCGTCTCGAAGGCGAAGAGATGCCTATCAAAATAGAGGGTTTCAGCGGAGGCGACAGGACGAATCTGAATCTTCCCCTGGTCCAGGAAAAGCTGCTCGATGCAATTGTTTCAACAGGCAAACCCGTTGTTGTAGTTCTTACAAACGGCGGCGCTCTTTCAGTAAACAAGGCTCAGGAAAAGGCAAATGCTATTTTACTTGCAGGCTATGGCGGTCAGCAGGGTGGAAATGCAGTTGCCGATGTTCTTTTCGGTGATTACAACCCGGCAGGAAGACTTCCTGTAACATATTATAAATCAATAGACCAGATACCTGCTTTTGAAAACTATGATATGAAGGGAAAGACTTACAGGTATTTTACCCAGGATCCTCTCTATCCCTTTGGCTTTGGGTTGAGCTACACCAACTTCACCTATAGTAATTTGAGTATTCCTGAAAAAGCTGTGGCAGGGGAGAAGGTTAGTGTAAAAGTTAAGGTTACAAATTCGGGTAAGGTTGCAGGTGATGAAGTAGTTCAGCTCTATCTGACTGATGAAAAAGCTACTACACCACGGCCAGTTCGTCAACTCGAGGGATTCACGAGGATAAGCCTTAAGCCTGGTGAAAGTAAGGATGTCGAATTCACTCTCGAGCCCAGGCAGTTCTCTATAATAAACAACAAGGATAAAAGGCTTATTGAGCCTGGTTATTTCACCATCTGCGTTGGAGGAAAACAACCGGGATTCAAAGGATATCTTGATCCGCAAAGCACACAGGTTCTAATTGGCAGGATTAAGATTACAGGCAAAGAGATTGGGTTTGTAGAATAGGTTGAAAAATAATAACTTATTAAATCTGCAGGTGTGAATGAGTAAATATTGCTCATACCGATGCTTCAAT
>CAIPJU010000084.1 GCA_903865465.1 uncultured Bacteroidota bacterium | reverse complement strand
TTCGAAAGAAGGGGATATAAATATAAAGATCATGCATGGAGAAGGGCCGATGATCCCGAATGGGACTGGAAATCAACCACAAGCAGCGATGAAGCAATAGGTCATATATTCGCATTCGGAGTAATAGCGGAGCTGGTTGATGAGCCTGCAATAAAAAGCAAGGCAATTATGCTGATCGACACACTTATGTCGCACATCCTGAAAAATAACTTTTACCTCATTGACTGGAATGGGCAGCCCACCACGTGGGGACGATGGAATCCTGAATATGTAAATGCACGTCCGCTGATGGTAGGCGACCGTAAAATTACCTCTTCAAACATAACAGCCATGCTTCAGACAGCCTGGCATTTTACAGGAAAAGTAAAGTATCGGGATGCTATCATCTACCTGATGAAAGAGCATGGCTATCTTGAAAACCTTATGCGCCCGATGAGCAGTATCGGAATGGCTCCTGCCGATGCCGACAAGCTTAGCAGGGAATTGTCGGATGCATGGAACCATTCCGACGATGAGATGTATTATTGCGGTTACTGGGGTCTCTACCGCTACGCCCTTAATGATACACTTAAGGAAAAATTCAAAGAGGCAATAGTCGACCATTGGAAAATAGAGCGGCCTGAGAAGGAGGGATTGTGGAATATAATGACTGCAATCACCGGAGTCGGTGAGATAGATCTTGATGAGGCAATCTGGTATCTTCAGAAATACCCTCTAGATCTGATTGACTGGTCAGTGACAAACAGCCAAAGAAAGGATATTATCAGGATTAATCCTGGTTTCAGAAGGCAGACTACTGCAGAGGTTCTGCCTCCGGATGAGCTTAGAATTTCACGGCACAACAGTAACAGATTCGACCTCGACGGCCATGGAGATGGCAAGTCGGAGTACAGTGCCGGCGATATCTGGCTGCTCCCTTATTGGATTGGAAGATATTTAGGGGTAATAGGAGGAGCTGAGGATAAAAATCCAGTTAAAAAATGAAAAATATAAACTTATATTTGAAGTTGTATCCCCTGTATGGTAGGAGAAATTCCCGAATTTAATAAATTGCCTATAAGTTTTAAATAAAATACAAACAGTAATTATTCTAACCTCCTTAAAATGAAAAAGCAAGGTATCACCGTTGTAATTCTTTTTCTGCAAATAGCAATTCTTTTGTTGCTGCCCGGTTGTAGCGGAAGCGAAAAATCATTTGTTTCTGTAAAGCATAAGCTTACGGAGAACTGGAAGATGCAAGCCTCAGATAAACTCGCTGGTATCTCTGAAGATAAGATCTCAACTGAAAGTTTCAACGATAAGGATTGGTACCAGGCAGTAGTTCCCGGAACTGTACTTGGCAGCCTTGTTTCTGACGGCTTAATCAAGGATCCCTATTTTGGAATCAATATGCAGAGTGTCGACCCGCAACAGTTTAAACAACCATGGTGGTTTCGTACTACTTTTAACCTCTCAGGTAATGATGTAAAACAAAATGTAGCTCTTCGCTTCAATGGAATTAATTACCGCGCCGACCTTTGGGTAAACGGAATCAAGGTAGCAGGGAAAGACAGCCTTGCAGGCACTTTCAGGATGTTTATTTTCAATATCGACAGGTATAAAAAAGAGGGGATTAATACCTTGGCTCTTAAGATATGGCAGCATGCCGATGGTGAATATTCGATTGGTTTCGTTGACTGGAATCCTCTTCCCCGTGACCGGAATATGGGAATTTTCAGAGACGTATTCCTCGAAATAAACAAGGGAGTTACAATTCAAAGTCCTTTTGTATATTCAAAGGTAAATAAGACCACTCACGATGCTGATCTCTACATCCAGGCTGAGCTGCAAAATAATTCAGACAAGGCTGTTTCTGGAACGCTCCGTATTGATTATGAGCTTGGCACCGTTGAAAAGAGAGTTAAGGTTAAGGCAGGGGAAACCCTCTCATGCAAGTTCAAGCCCGAAGATTTCAGGCAACTTTCTGTAAAAAATCCGGAACTATGGTGGCCCAATGGCATGGGTAAACCTAAACTATATTCTCTTAAAGCTGAGTTTGTTAAAGGTGATAATGTGCTCGATAAAGTTGAAAAGAAGTATGGAATAAGGGAGATTACCAGTTACCTTAATAAGAATAAGGACAGAACATTTGAGATTAACGGGAAATTCATCCTGCTTAAAGGTGGTGGCTGGACCGATGATGTTCTTCTTCAGGATACCCGGAGTTCTGTTGAGGCTCAGCTGAAATATGTCCGCCAGATGAACCTGAACAGTATCAGGTGTGAAGGATTCTGGGGAAAGGATGAGACGCTTTACGACCTCTGTGATGAGTATGGAATACTCGTGATGATAGGCTGGAATTGTCACTGGGAATGGCAGGAGTACCTACTGAAAGCCTGTGATGAGAAATATGGAGGAGCCGTAAACGACGAGGATATCAAGCTTCTGACTTCTTACTGGAAGGACCAGATGCTCTGGCTGCGTAACCATCCCAGCATTTATGTCTGGATGCTTGGCAGCGATAAACTGCCTGCACCGAAGCTTGAGATGAATTATGTGGAACTCTTTAAAAAATATGATCCTTCAAGGTCATATATAACATCTGCCGGCGGAGCCGGAACCGATAAGACAAATGTTGTCGCCGAAGTTCCGATCTACAGCAAGATAAGCGGACCTACAGGTATGAAGATGCTCGGGCCCTATGCATGGACCCCTCCGTCGTACTGGTTTACAGACACTATTCTTGGCGGCGCCTGGGGTTTTAATACAGAAACCAGTCCGGGTGCAAGTATTCCTCCGCTGGCTTCACTGCGGAAGATGCTTCCTGAGTCGAGCCTCTGGCCTATAGATAAGAAATACTGGGAATATCATACCGGACGTAATGAGTTTACTTCTCTCGACCGCGACATTACGGCACTTACTAAGCGATATGGAGCTTCATCGAATGTTGAGGATTTCGCCTTTAAGGCCCAGGTTATGAACTACGAAGTTATGCGTCCTATGTTTGAGGCCTTTATCGCCAACAAACCTGTCAGCACCGGATTGGTGCAGTGGAAACTGAACTCAGCATGGCCCGACCTCATCTGGCAGTTGTATGATACCTATCTCGAACCAAATGGTTCCTTCTATGGAGTCAAAAAAGCATGTGCCCCTCTTCATGCTATCTTCAGATATGGATTTGACGATATCTACCTCGCCAATGAAGATCTTGCCGATGCTGAGAATCTTATCGTAAAAGTCAGTGTCTATGATATTAATTCAAAACAATTGTTTACTGATCAGTGGACAGGTGGAATTGCTTCAAATACTTCAAAATTCATCTATAAACTTCCTGATATAAAAGGCCTATCTTCAGTTTGGTTCCTCGACCTGAGAATCTTCAACAAGGAGGGTAAAGAGCTTGATAACGGTATCTATTGGATTTCTGGTAAGAAAGATATTCTCGATTATGACGCCGCAAAGAAGCTTCCCTGGAAATATTACACTCCTACAAGCCAGTTTGCCGATTATACATCTCTTGACAGGTTACCAAAAGTAAAGCCACAGTTTGAGTATGGCTTCAGCAAAGATGAGAAATCGGGGAAAGTTGCAATCAGGCTTAAAAACCCTTCAAAATCAATTGCTTTCTTTATCTGCCTTGATGTTATTGATCCTCAGACCAAAGAACCTGTTTTACCTGTTTACTGGAATGATAATTATATTACTCTCCTTCCCGGAGAAGAAAGGACATATGAAGCATCTTATCCACTCGCGAAAACCGATGGAAACAGACCCTTGGTAGAGGTAAGAGGATGGAATGTGAGTAAAGAGGTACTGAAATAGCAACAAGATTAATTAACCGATAAAACTCTTTCTGCGATGAAAACACTGGCAATATTGGGAGGGCCACCTCAGCGTGATGTAAAAGTCAGTCCATGGCCGAAATGGCCTGTCTGGGATCATAATGAGGAGAGGGCTCTTATAGAGACGCTCAACAGTGGGGTATGGTCATATAACGGACCTAAAGAGACTGAATTTGACAGGATGTTTGCCGAATTTACAGGTGTGAAGTATGCCATATCAGCGGCCAATGGAACCGTAACTCTTCAGATGTCCCTTGAGGCATGCGGAATCGGAATCGGTGACGAGGTTATCCTTCCCGGACTCACCTGGCAGGCCACTGCTGCTACCATTCTAGATGTCAATGCAATACCAGTTTTTGTTGACGTTTGTGAAGATACATGGTGTATCGATCCCGCAGAGATTGAAAAGGCTATCACACCAAGGACAAAGGCAATAATACCCGTCCATCTTTACGGTAGTTTCTGTGATATGGATGAGATAATGCGCATTGCAGGAAAGCATAATCTTTTTGTCATCGAGGATTGCGCCCACAAGCATGGAGGGGAGTGGAATGGTAAAAAAGCCGGTAGTATTGGCGATATCGGAAGCTTCAGTTTTCAGCTTTCAAAGCACCTGACAGCAGGGGAAGGGGGAGCTGTAACTTCAAATAATTTTGAACTTGCCGAGAAGCTCGACGCTTTGCGAAATTGTGGCAGGAGGCCTGTCGCCATGGATAGCAGCGTCGACAAAGGTGCAGGCCAGTATGCCGACCAGGGCAATTTTATCCAGTCGGGTAATTTCAGGATTACTGAATTCCAGGCTGCAATTTTAATTGAAGGACTTAAAAGAATGCCCGAACAAAACCGTGTAAGAGACGAAAACGGCATTTATCTAAATTCTCTTATCTCTATTATTCCTGGTATAAGGGCTATGCGAAGGGATAAAAGAGAAACCAAAGAGGCCTATTTTAACTTTGCTTTCAGATATAATAAATCGGAATTCAAGGGCTTGCCTGTTGACAAATTCAGAGCTGCACTTACAGCTGAAATAGGCATCGAAGCTGCTCCCAGTTATATTCCCCTTAATAAGTGCTCCCTTTATGTGCCTCATACTAAACCCACACGCTACAAACTAACAGATGATTACTGGCGCTCAATCGATCCCCAACGATTTACTCTCCCTGTTTGCGACCGGATCTATTTTGAGGAATCGGTCTGCATTCATCACAAGATCCTCATGGGCAGTAAAGCAGATATGGAATTAATTGCAGAAGCTATCCGGAAAATATATGATAATGCAGAATCAATCTGTTAAGGCTGTCATCTTCGATATGGATGGGGTCCTGATTAACAGTGAACCCCACCATTTAATTATCGAAAGGGATCTTTTTGCAGCTTTAAACCTTGATATCAGCGAGGAAGAACACAAGAGTTACCTGGGCAAGAGTACTCTTCTGATGTGGACTGAGATTGAGGCAACGCACAAAATGTCAGTTTCTGCTCTGGAACTTGCAGCAAGGAACAAGGGTGAGATTGTCAGCCACTTTTCAAATCCCGGGAATATTGAACTTATGCCGGGAGTTATCGAAATCCTTGAATTTCTTTATCAGAAGAATATTCCGCTTGCTCTGGCTTCATCTGCCGAACAGGAGGTAATTGAAAATGTTCTGGAAGCCGCGGGTCTTAAAAAGTACTTTAGGTTTATGGTCAGCTGCTCAACATCAGGAAAGAGCAAACCGGCACCCGATGTCTACCTGCATACTTCGGTCTTATTGTCGCTGTCACCTCAAGAGTGCCTTGTTATTGAGGATTCGCTCAACGGAATAAAAGCAGCTAAGAGTGCTGGAATGATCTGCATTGGTTATAAGGCTGAAATTACTTCCGACAGGTTTATGACGATGGCAGATGAATATATGGATGATTTTTCGCAACTGCCTTCCCTCCTGATGAAATATTGTGATATTTAGCACAATTTCCAGGATCGTAGTTGATTATTGCTGATCACTTTCCTATGAGATTCAGATTTTCTACACTCACAGGTCGAGCAGTTGTAGCTGCAACGCTAATATTATTTTCTGGCATGTTTTCCTGTCGGGAAGCCCGTCAGCAATCTGATGGCGGTTTCGGCGGATACCGTGACGTCCCATTCATCGAGGAGTGGCATAAACCTTTTATTATTAGCAGCAACAGGAAGGAGAATGAAGTCAGGCGGATTGCAATTGATACAAAGTCTGATGTATGGATAGCAACAGCCTCCGGAGTCTTTGTTAAAAGATACAATAATAGTGAATGGGAACCTGTGATAATAGGAGAGGAAAGGGGACCGGCCTATTCGGTTTTTTCAAATCCCGGTGGTGATGTCCTTTTAGGTACCTGGAATGGACTTTACAGGTATAGAAATGATTCTTTATTTTTAGAAGGTGAGGTAAAAGCCCCTGTTTCGCAGATCTGCAGTGATGGGGAAGGCGGGAATTTTGCCGCCGGACCCTTTGGAATATGGCAATATAAATCAGGAAAATGGGAATTTCAGGGAAGCGTCGCAAGATCGGTTCGTGATTCAGAAACTGATAAAAATGGTAATTTGTGGCTTGCTACCGATGCCGGGCTTTACAAGTTTAAAAACGGGAATTCATTACTGTTTCAGGACACCACTGAGCTTTTAAGCTGCAATGCCAGCGCCATCTCTTTTTCACCAAACGGCGATTTGTGGGCCGGTGTGCTTGGCGGCATTTCAATCAGGAGAGAGGATAAACTCTTTAAAAATCTTTTGACAGGGAAGGAGGTACCATCGGCCAGGGTAAATTGCATCACTGCCTCCGGTGACGGTACAATGTGGGTGGGTACTGATGCCGGCATTGTGAGGTATTCCAAAGATCTTTCCCGTTCTTACAGATTTACGCGAAGATGGCTGACAAGCAACAGGGTTAATGATATAGCTTTCGACAGGGAAGGAAATGGCTGGGTTGCTACCGACAATGGGGTAAGTGCTATAATGAAGGAAGAAATGACTCTTTCCCAAAAGGAGGCATATTTCTATAAACGAATGATGAACAGGCATATACGTCCGCCATGGATCTGCTGCAACCTCCGTCTTGAGGTTCCGGGCGATACAGCAACCTGGAGCTATGCCGACGATGACAATGACGGAGAGTACACTGGCGGCTATCTTGCAATGGAGAGTTTCCGTTACGCTGCAACCGGCGATATTGATGCAAGGGAAAAGGCGCATAAGGCCTTTGCCTTTTTGAGATTCCTCCGCGAAGTCACAGGAACTG
The DNA here is from genome assembly GCA_903865465.1 of uncultured Bacteroidota bacterium. Lineage (GTDB taxonomy): Bacteria > Bacteroidota > Bacteroidia > Bacteroidales > VadinHA17 > LD21. The sequence continues at coordinate 2,479 of CAIPJU010000084.1, read as the reverse complement.
AAGGATTCTTTGCAAGGACTGTAATTCCTTCTGACTGGATTAGAATGAATGATACTAACAGACTCTATTCAAAACAGGAAATTGCAGATCAGATGGTCAGGGATCCCAGGTTTAAACCCCTTGAAAAGAGATGGCATTTGTCGAAGGATAAAAAATGGCTCTGGAAGGGTGACACAAGCAGCGATGAGATGGATGGCCACATGATGGGCTACTTTTTTTATTACGAATATGCGGCTGATGAAAATGAAAAGAGGGCTATTAGCGACCATGTGAAAAAAATCATGAATAATCTGATCAGTGCCGGGTACAATCTGGTGGATGTCGATGGGACACATACCCGTTGGGGAGTATGGTCACCCGATCTTCTTAACCGCGATCCTGACTGGGCATCCGAAAGAAGCCTGAATTCATTTGAATTACTGGCGTACCTTAAATTTGCTGCCCATATTACCGGTGATGTGAAATATGAAAAAGAGTATCACCGGCTTATTGACCAGGAAGGTTATCTCAAAAATGCCTCAGGGCTGAATTCTAAAAACCCTGCCTGGCAAATTTATTTCGATCGTACGATGGAAGGATATCTCTTTCCAATTCTCCTGAAATATGAGACTGATCCTGTTTTAAATACTTTTTACAGGAATCTTATCGATGAATGGATAAAAGGTCAGCCGGAAGGGGAAAATCTCATAAATAATCTCACCTATGCACTTTCGACAGGTAAAATAGTTAACCTGAAGCAGACCATTGATTTCCTGAAAGATGCTCCGCTTGATCTGGTAGACTGGAAGACCGACCTGACCCTTCGCGAAGATGTAAGGGTAGTCCGGAAACCTGTCCCCGAAGAGTTACAGGTCGCGGTACTTCCACCGGCAAGCGAGCGTTCAACAGTACGCTGGGACAAAAATCCATGGGCCGCAGTATCGGGCGATCCTTCAATGGAAAGAGAACCCAACTTCTGGCTGTGGCCTTATTGGATGGCCAGGTACCTTGGTGCAATTAAACCTTGAGGAATATTTTCTTCTTGTAAAGGAAATAAAGGAAGGTCCATCCGATAGCTACGTATCCTATGTTGCCAACCAGTTCAGCCCAGGGTGCAGGAAGAATATCTGCAAATCCGCCAAAGAAAAACTTATCGGCTGCACTGAAATTAATAATTCTCCCCACCAGATAAATTGTTATCGGGTTCATCCCAATTACCACAAAGAATAATGTCCATTTTTTGTACTGCAGCACATCGATTACCAGGTAGAAAATTGAGAAAAGGAGAAGGCTGAGTCCGCCTACAAAGCATACAAAAGAGCTTGACCAGAGGTTCTTGTTTATTGGAAATGCAAGGTCCCATACCTTTCCGATTATTATCAGGGCTATTGCAGCAAGGAACATATATAAAACCTTTTTCATTGGCTTTTCACTCAGGTATTTGGAGTGGAGAAACTCGCCGGTAAACATACCAAGCAGAGCAGTACCGATGGCAGGAAGAGCGCTGAAAAGCCCTTCTGGATCATGATTTCCCCTGTAGAGTCTTCCCGGCATCAGAAGACGGTCGATATGGCTGGCGAGATTACCTTCCTGTGAAAACATATCGGATGAGCCCAGGTCGTGAGCGGGAAAAAGAACCATCAGGAACCAATAGCCAAGAAGAATAACCGCACACCAGATAATCCGCCAGTTGCGGTTTGTATTCATAAACAACAAAGCGGCAAGCATCCATGCAAGACCAATTCTTCCCAAAACACTACCATAGCGAAGTGTGCCAAAGGTAAATTTTACACCATTATTGTATAGTATGCCGAGCAGAATAAGTATTAATCCTCTGCTTATAACATGCTTATAAATCAAAATTCTTTTTTCGTCGCTGGCTGTTCTTTTTGCCAGTGAGAAGGGGAATGAGATGCCGGCAATGAACAGGAAGAGAGGGAATATCATATCATAAAAGTGAAATCCATGCCACTGAACATGTTCACACTGTTCTGCCCACCAGGTTAGAATTGGCCAGCCTGTGACTACAGCCAGGGCAGTAAATACTCCTCCTCCTCCCATAATCCAGAACATATCGAATCCTCTTAAAGCATCAAGTGAAAGTAACCTTCCGGTTACTGGTTTGCCGGTATTTTCCATAGGTGAAATTTTATTATAATTTATTTCTCGTTCAATCGGTTTAGTTGCTCTGAAACAGCCATTCTTAATAAATATTTGTGGTATTTACCGTGTAATGATTCAGATGGTGATTTTTTCAAAGGTATAAAAATTGCATTTCGTTTGGAGGAAGTGATTTTATTTTTGTCACCTGAAGTGTTAAAATTATATAATCGGCTTTTAAAACGGGGAAAAAAGGTTTTGGTTTGCAATCATCAAGAAGTTAGATAATTCTAAAAATGAACATCATAAAAGGATCAAACAATAAAATACAGATGTTATAAGGAAAAAAAGGTGAATCTTATCCTTAATGACGATGAATTGGTTTATTTTTACACTACTG
>CAIPJU010000083.1 GCA_903865465.1 uncultured Bacteroidota bacterium | reverse complement strand
CTACCAGCTTACAAAACAGATTACTGATGCCGGAACAATGTTCGAAATGATCGACATAGCCGTAAAAGAGATTAAAAGAAATTTCGGTTTTGATGTTATTTTTGTCTTACAGGATGGGAAAGAGCATTTGGTGGAATACTGCGGAAGCGGAGGAGAAAAAAACCTCTCTGCCGAAGAGATGAATATGGCAGAATGGGTTTATAACCATTCGCTAATGTCTGAAAAAACCTCTGAAACCTTTCCTTCAAATAAATTCATCTTCTATCCCCTGACAGGAAGCAGTGTTAAGCCTGGGGTAATGGCCGTCAGGACAAATGGAGCTCCCGGAATGAAGAGAGATGAATTTTGGTATACCTTTCTGACCCAGATATCCAATGCCATCGAAAGAGAGTTTCTCGACGATCTGGCAAGGCGTGCAAGGTTTCTAGATGAGTCGGATAAGCTTTACAAAACCCTTTTTAATTCTATATCGCATGAGCTTCGGATACCTGTTTCCGCCATTATGGGGGCTGCCGAAACCCTTAGTTCCTTCAATCATACTGCAGAGATACGAAATGAGCTCTATACTGAAATTTTTAAAGCATCGGGCAGGCTTAACAGACTAATTGAGAACCTCCTTAATATGTCAAGACTTGAAAGCGGAAGAATATCGCCCCGACCTGACTGGTACGATTTGAATGATCTGATTAATGTTGTCTCTGAAAACCTGCAGGATGAGCTTCGGAATTTCCATCTCGAAGTTGATGTTCCCGATGATATCCCACTTATTAAAATGGATTTCGGCCTTATGGAACAGGTACTGCAAAATCTTGTGTATAACGCCACTCAATATGCTCCTCCCTCATCAAATATCAGAATCAGGGCGTTTTACATTGAGGGGATGATGACATTACAGGTGCTCGACAGAGGCAATGGTTTTCCTCCCGATAAGATTGATATGATCTTCAATAAATTCTTTAGGATTGAAGGTTCAAAGGCAGGAGGTACTGGTTTAGGGCTCTCTATTGCAAAAGGATTTGTGGAAGCACACAAAGGAACCATAAGTGTTGCCAACAGGCAAAACGGAGGTGCAGTTTTTACGATAAGCATACCTTCGGCGACCCCGGAAATTGATTTCAGATCAAAATAATAACAGAGCCATGAATTTAACTGACCCTATCCTGGTTATTGACGATGAAGTACAGATAAGGAGACTTCTTGAAATAACTTTATCTTCTGAAGGTTATAAAATCGTTGAGGCTTCAACAGGTAAAGATGGCCTTATTGCAGCTGCGACGCATCATCCTGCATTAATAGTTCTCGATCTCGGATTGCCCGACAGCGATGGTATTTCAATTCTTAAAAGGTTAAGGGAATGGTATACCAGGCCAATAATTATACTTTCAGTCAGGAACTCGGAAGATGATATAGTTCAGGCTCTTGATGAGGGGGCAAATGATTATCTGACCAAACCTTTCAGAACCGGCGAACTTCTGGCCAGGATCAGGGCTGCCTTAAGGCTGGCCAGCTCACCTGAAGACAATGTCACTCTGACATTCGATTCCCTCTCAATTGATCTTGCCGATCATGTTGCCAGGAAGAATGGAGAGATCCTCAAACTCACCACCACAGAATTTGCCCTGCTTGCACTTCTTTCAAAAAACTCAGGCAGAGTACTGACCCACCAGACCATTCTGAAGGAAATCTGGGGTCTGGGCTATGTTGGTCAGACACAATACCTGAGGGTTTTTGTCGCACAGTTGAGAAAGAAAATTGAAGATGATCCCTCAAGGCCAAAACTGTTAATAACCGAATCGGGGATAGGATATCGTTTTCATGAGGGGTCTTAGGGAAAGGATTTTAACCCAATTATCAGAAATCAATAATCTTTTCTACTCTGTTGCTCCTGAGATACTGCTTCAGTATTATCTGGATATCACGGTTGTCAGCTGCAGGTTTAATGCAATCATGCAGGGCAGACAAGCCGAATCCCATATCATTAATGTCGAAAAAGCCAAAGCCTGCATATTTCCCATTCATTATTTTAACCGCACATCTTTCATCATTGCTACGGCCCTTGTCGACTATGAAAAAGTTATGCCGGGTAAAAACAAATTCTTCGAAAGCTTTTGAAGCACGTTCATTATAATCTCGTGGCACCTCTTTTCCGCAGCAGGCGCCATGGCAGAGTCCTACCTGGTAATGGAAGCATGGCCCGTCGGTTTCGTAGAGGCCGGTGAGTTTCTGGCAAAGTCCGTATGCCTCTATCATGGAGTTCAGCTTCCCTTTTGCCTTTTCTTTCGAGCTGAAGACCGAAACTGGCGTATCGCCAATTTCCACAGGTCCATAGCGGTAATTGATATATCCCTCTTTATCGGTAAATGAGAAAATGGCCCAACTGAACCCCGATCTTCTCTGAGCTCTGTTGAAAATGGGCTTATTGGACTTTATTTCAGACGATTCGAGCAATAAAGCAATAAGTTCACTGCCG
>CAIPJU010000082.1 GCA_903865465.1 uncultured Bacteroidota bacterium | reverse complement strand
ATGCATTACGACTATCATTAACTGTATACCAATTATATAAAGCTCCGTAATCAGGTTTATAAGCAGCTTCATCATTGTTGTACCAGCAATATGCACCTGTAGTTAAAGTCCACCATGTTGCGTTATCAGCAACATTTGGAATTGCATTTCCATTTCTATATTTTGTGGTTCTCAAATTTTCAGCCATCCAGCATTGAGTGCCAATAATCACCGTATTATATACATTCCCATCTATATCACTAACAGTTCCGCAATTTGGGAAAGATGCCGGTACTGTCGTAAAACTTAATTCTGTCCCATATGAAGTTCCTGCACTGCTGGTGGCATAAGTATTGATATAATAAGTAGTCCCTCCTGCTAATCCCGAAAGCTCACTTGTAAAAACTCCTGTTCCTGGTCCATCAGATGTCTTACTATTCGCTGTTGTTGGACCAGTTGTGGTACTCCAGCAGACGCCTCTTCCCGTAACTGCAGAGCTGCCTTCATTGGTAACTTCACAGCTTACCGAGGCTGTTGTGGAAGTGAAACAGATTATTGAGGTTGAGCCAAGAACCGGAAGATTTGCCAGAGTGGTAAATGCAAATTCATCCCCATAAGCAGTTCCAGCTCCATTGGTGGCATAGGCCCTTACATAATAAGTCGTTCCTGCAGCTAAACCCGTTATGTTGCTTGCAAACGTACCTGTCCCGGTTCCCTCATTGGTGATATTGTCAAGGATTGTTGGACCTGGTGAAGTGCTCCAGCATACACCACGGGCGGTAACTGCAGCGCCTCCATCTGAGATAATATCACCTCCTGAAAATGCTGATCCTACCGCAATGCCTGTGGCAGGCAATGTATTTAAAGAAGGGAGTGTTGTCTGCGGCGAGTCTCCCTGAACACAACGAATAGAATAACCATTCGCTTTATTATAAGAACTTCTGATAACAGAGCTGTAAGAGCTTATGAAAAAACGTGTCTGTGAATTCTGGATAAAATCTTCATTAGCTGACCAATAGATACCAAAATTACCAATAAAACCGAATGTACCATTAGTTACGCTACGCTCTCCTCCAGGAAGAGCTGTAAATCCACTAATGTTCGTGGCCCCTGTGTTCGGTGAGTTCCAATGAGAAAAGCATGCTTCCTTTAGTTTGCCGCCCTGATCAGTACCTCTATAGCCGGACGCGTTTGCCTCATCACTTGTCATTCCAAGAGAAATTTCCAAAACCTTCCATTCATCATCACCTGGAACATGCCAGCCCGTTGGACATACATTCCTAATGTCAACTGCAGCATACCAATTGTACATAGCTCCATAGTCAGCTTTGTAAGTTGCTGCATCATTGTTATACCAGCTGTAAGCTCCGGTATTTAAAGCTGTCCATGCTGCATTATCAGGTACATTTGGTATTTGATCGCCATTACTGTAAGTTGTTGTTTTCAGGTTTTCAGCCATCCAGCATTGAGTGCCGATTGTAACAGTATTATATACATTACCGTCTAAATCAGTGATGGTTCCGCAATTGGGGAATGAGGCCGGTGCTGTTGTAAAGCTTAATTCGTCACCATATGAAGTTCCTGCGCTGCCGGTAGCATAGGGCCGGATATAATAAGTCGTTCCCCCTGCCAATCCTGTAAGCTCACTCGAAAACACACCTGTCCCTGATCCATCAGAAGTTTTATTATCACTAATTGTCGGATTGCTGGAAGTGCTCCAGCAGGTGCCTCTTTCCGTAACAGGGGAACTGCCTTCTGAAGTAACTTCTCCACTTAACGAGGCAGTTGTGGAAGTGAAACATATTATTGAGGTTGCGCCTAAAATCGGAAGATTTGCCGGATCGGTAAGTTCCTCCCCATATCTGGTAAGGGCCGGAAAGGTGGTGATCTTTCCGTTTTTGTTAACAAAGCCGCTGCCCGAAGAAGCATTCCTTCCGGATTTGGTAACACCCTGTCCTGAAACGCTTAGGCTTACAAATATGAGAATAAGTGAAGAGAGGAATTTTCTCATCCCTTTATATGCTGATTAATAAGAGTAATCAAATTGAATTCTGTCGCCTGCTTCCAGAACATAAGAGCCATTATTAGAACTGTTATATGTCAAAACAGTGCCAGTATTGCTGTAGGCTGTATTACTTATTCTTACACCGTTAACGTACATCTTTACCCTGGCGCCATTTGCCGGAACCTGAGTGAGTGTAAAAACCGTCTGCCCGACCGAGGCTGTGAACTCATCAGCAGCTTCCCTGATACCATTGATATAATCCGGAGTCCAGTTTTCCCATTTGCCTGTTGCAGAGTTATACTTTAGTATCTGGTTATTTACCGGCGTTGGGAAAGAAAAGGGATTGGAAGTTATTTCTGACCAGGCCGGCACATAGGTAAGCGGCCTGTATAATCCTGAATGGCTCCCCCAGCCAAAGGCAGTGTTCCAGTTTGAGATCTCAGTTGAAGTTATACTGTTGGCCGCATGTGACGTGTTCATTGCATCGCTTATTCCGTATCCCGATAATGTTGAGGGTCTGTTTGTTATATTATTAAAATGAAGCTGCGATCCACCGCTTGTCTGCATATTTGTTTTTGTATAATAATTTAAGGAGGCAGAAGTCCAAAGTGGGTCTGTCTCCGTGAAGCTTTTCAGAAATCCGGCATCATTAGTCAGATCGGAGGTTTTGGATGGAATTAAAGGTCTGTAGAGAAGATCAGAATAATTGCCGGTAGTGGCTACGAGTGCAAGATTTGGTTTGTTGTATATGTCCTCATAATTCACAACAGCGTTGCCTGAAGATCTCAATGCATAATAGGCGAAGGGAACAGCCATCATCTGTTCTATGCTCATTATTTTAAAGTCGCCTGAATTGTGAATATCAATCTCCACCTTAAGAAACAGCTTGCTGGATCCCCAGGCAATATCGTTAAGCCTGCTGAAAGCTCCATCAGATTGCACTTCACCATGGCCTATTACGATCGAAATCAAACCATATTGATCAGTAAATGTAGAATGGATTTCACTGTAAAGGTTCTCGCCGTCCTGGGTCTCTTTCAAAATAGAAAACCTCATTTTCAGTTGATTTCCATTTATAACCATGCCATTGATATCATGTCCTGGTATCTCTTTGCCCATTTCATCGATTGCCACAGCCTGGTAATTAATACCGTCAGCAACCTGACCATAGGACGCGAAACAGATGCCAAAGAGTGAGAATAAGAAAAATAAAACCTTTTTCATATCAAAAATCATTTATAATCTGAAACTGAAAAGGATACCTGCCTGGATTGATAAGACCCTGTTAAACATCTTCTGTTTCACCGCTTTATAATCTTCAAGATTAAGCAAACCAAGTGAACCATTCACTCTTGCAAAGATTACTCCGTTTTCCAGAAACTTATTTGAATACTTATATTCCATCCCTGCGAAGATTACGGGTCCAAAGTCATTCTTTTTTACAATTTTTCCGCTCATCAGGTCATAATATGACGATCCGATGAACTGATCGGCTTTTATCAGCCTCCCATAATATAATCCTGCCCCTGAAATAGGTCTAATTCTTCCTGAACCAAATCTGTAACCAGCTTCAACTGCAACATTTAAATATTGGAAAGACCACTCGAGTCTTGCCAGGTCTGCGTTCGAAATGGCACCGGTATTGTTATATGATAGCAGAGCTTCGGCAAAGACATTTTTACTGTATTCGCGCTGGATTTCAAATCCATAGCCAAACTTAACCGTATATCCCGGATTTGAAACCTCGTTATCAGAGCTTATAAACCGGAAAGAAGAAAAGTTCTGCGCTATGAGTATGCCCGTCTTATATTGAGCATTGGCATTTATTAAGCATATCAGAAACAAACCTGTTACTATATATTTCTTCATCTCAAGATATTTGTTCAATTTTTTATCATTGCCCGACAATTAGTTTCAGTGAAGAACTTTTCGCTCCACTGGAAACTGTCACGATGTAAATCCCCTGCTGGTAATTATTTAAGTCAAGTTGTTTGAACCCGGATGTCTGATCTTTTATTAAGGTCATCAGGGTACCCTGAATACTAATAATTTTGATAGAATATTTTGAAATCTCCCCATCGATCTCCAGAATAGTTGTTTCGTGCGCCGGATTTGGCCAAAGAGAGAACAAAACCTGGTTTTCTTCAGTTTCGGATCTCTTCGTTGCTACCGGTTGCTGAAATCCCTGTCT
>CAIPJU010000081.1 GCA_903865465.1 uncultured Bacteroidota bacterium | reverse complement strand
TACTAATCAGATTTCTGATCAAAGACAAGCCTAAAACTGAGTTTGTGTTTTGGGGAGTAATTATGCTTATAATGTTTTCATTTTTCATCTATAGTTTGATTCTTCTTATCGGGCAAACTACTCCCCTGTTCACAAAAAATCATATGGCTAATGAATGCTTTCTCATTTCATCCATACTGTTTCTGGTTTTTGGCTTTCTTCAATTCAGGCGTCTCAGGAAATCTTTGAATACCAAAGATCATTTTTAGCTGAAAGTTGCTGATCTGTTCCCGGGTAAATTGAAGGTTTAAAAAGTCAGCAAAAGGTTATAACTGAATCCGGAATGACTTAGAAACATTTGTTAAAGTGAAGAGACCTCCGTTGCTTTCAAAAAGAAATCAAATAAACTGAAATCTGCTCATTCTCCTGTTTCGAACTGCACTATCCTCCGGAAGGTAAAACAGGCTCTGGATTATAACACCTCTTGTTTCAACTTCAGGGCCAGTATCTTACTCCCTGTCATGAAAACAAACTGGGAAATCCGAAAAATATCTGGTCAATTTAACCGGATGAGCGAGGACTGCATCGTCCGTAATATCCAATTGTGAAAAATGATTTTAAGCTCTGATGGGGCGATACACCCCTTTTTGTCAACGGTCTACCAAAATCAGTCACTCATTTTTCAAAATCCAGCTCCGGCAAAATAATCTTGTATTCCTTTTCTTTCTCAGGATCTTTCCAATAAATAATGAAGTTGATTTTGACATTCTTTAAATGATAACCTTGTTCCTTTAATTTCGAAATCGTCTGGTTAAACTTCTTAGAAAATTTTAGTACTATATCACCATAATTATTGGTACAACCATCATTTCCAACAATCAGATTATCACCTGGCAACAATCGGTTAATCTGGGATTGCCGGTTTTCAAAATATCCCAGAAAGACATCAGAAAATGATAATTGGACACTTAGTCTGTCTGCTTGAATGTAACTATTTTCATCAGTTATTGAAACCAATCCTTCTGCCTTAAATTCTTTAAAGAAATTACTGTTGTGATGGATAGTCAAATTCTGTTTTGCCCTTGTCATCGCGACGTACACCTGACGCTTCCTCGTATCATCTGATAAGTCACAGTTTTCGAGCATTATGAAAACATTGTCAAACTCTTTCCCCTTCGCTTTATGAATTGTCGATACAAAAATCGTCTCACCATCTTCCCTGAGAAAATCTTCCAGCTTCGATTCACGTATAAATACTTCTAAATCGGAGAAATATTTGATCCTGGTGTTTGTGGACTCAAAGTTTCTTATGATGTTTCTGCAGATTTCAAGTTTTGAACTATTAACAAATCTCCTGAATAACTTCGTTTTGCTTTTTGCCCAGCCGTCATCACTTATTGAAGGAGAATCTTCAATTGATTTAAGTATTCCCAGGAAGAAGCGGACCTCAATAAGATTGTACAGATTGAATCCATCATTACTTTGAATAAGCTTAGCCTTGAAGCCATTTTTTATAAGCAGACCGGTAATATTGAGCGCTTCGCTGTTTGTTTGGGTTAAAATGCACGTTGTTCCGGAAAGGTTTGTTGAAATAATATCATTTACCGTAGGGACAATCAGGTTGTTTCCATTGTACCTGACAGTTTTGATAATCCCGTTTCGTTTATCAGAAGCAACAACGGGTAAGGATTTTAATCTGTGGGGTATTGTGTCGACAAACAGATTGGTGAAGTCGACTAAATTTCTTTTACTCCTGAAATTGTCAGGGAGTTCGTATTTCTTAGCTTTCTTTTCTGTAATAAACTTCTCCATATAAATCGAATCCGCTCCCCTGAAAGTAAAGATGTTCTGATCATCGTCACCAACCGCAAGGACTCTCATATCTTCATTCTCCTCAATCAATGCATTAATAAGGTTATACTCATCGATATCGATATCCTGAGCCTCGTCAATTACGAGTACTATTTTTGAGATCCTGCACTGCTCTACTTCATGGTTCTTTATTTTGTCAATAGTGGTCCTTAGAATAACATCAGACTTTTCCAGACTGCCGACTTTGCCCAATAAGTCAAAGCAGTAGGAATGAAATGTTTTGATTTCAATAAAATTTGCTGCATTACCATAAAGCTCTATTAATCGTTTCTTGAATTCTGTTGCTGCAGCCCTTGAAAACGTAAGCATCAGAAGTTGCTCATGTTTAATGTCTTCCATCAACAGGAGGGAGGCGAGTTTATGTACCAGCACCCTTGTTTTTCCACTGCCCGGACCCGCTGCAATGACTATGTATTTTGACTCCCTGTCATTTATAATTGCAAGCTGTGCAGTCGATAAGGATCCAAATAACTGGCGGAATTTTGCAGGAGTTAAATTTCTGTTTATTTCATCCTGGCGGCTTCCTTTGAAGTATTTATTGAGAAAAACAGAATAGTTCAGTTTAAAATAGTCCTCAACAAATTGCAGGGCTCCCCGGTAATCTTCAACCATTTTCTTAGCGTATTCTCCAACTATATGAATCTGCTGCACTTTGTTCTGATAAAACTGATCCAGTTTCTGATAATCCTCTTTTTTGTATTGAGCTTTATTATTCTGTTCGACCTTTTCGATGGTCATTTTGTTATAAACAACCAGGAATCCTCCTTCAATTTTAACTGCCTCAATTCTTGATAAATAGAATAAAGTGTCTTCAATATCGTCAGTTGTAATTTCAAATTTGAATAGCTCAAGACTCTTTTCGTACGCCTCTTTGAGCTCAATGACAGAAAATTCAATCAAAATCTCCTCTGCAGTATCATCTTTGTTAACTTCAGTTTTTTCATATAGGAATTCAACAATGAATTTTGCAAGGGAATGTCTCTTTTTTAATTTTTCCTGTAAAATAGTTTTTGCCTGGTTACATTTTATAACC
>CAIPJU010000080.1 GCA_903865465.1 uncultured Bacteroidota bacterium | reverse complement strand
CTACCCAGAAGAATATCTGACAGAAATCATCATCGCCCCACGATTTTAGTGCCTGGTTTCCAAAAGTAATCAGGTAAGGTATATTCTCATCTGCAGCCGGAGCAGATTGCGCAATCAGGTTACTTCCTGTTATAAAGGATGTTACAATTACAAAACAATATTTAACCAGTTCTTTTATCATTTATTTCTTCATGAATATAAGTTCAATAAATCCATCAGATTTTATTTTTTCCTCTGGCCATCCGATATTCAGGGGCAAAGTCTTAAAACCAAATCCATTAACCGCATAATTGCTCCTGTTGACCTTGTGATTCTTAAACCAGAACGCGACCTCATTGGCGAGTCGGTCCGACAGGTGATAATTACCTGAGAGCCCCGTAGAATCAATTGCATTTACAGCCATGTCTGCCTTTAAATCGGGGTTTCCACTTAACAAGTCTGCTATTTCCTGCAAAATCCTCTCTGAAGAATCAGACACAACATCATTATAAAAACTAAGTTCAATCCCCGAAAGTTCTTTAAATCTGTCCCTGATAACAGTGGTTTGTCCTTGATTCAGATTGTCCATTAAATATATATATGTTCTTAGTTTTATCCTAAAGTTTTCTGATACCAGGTCTCCATCCAGTGTATTAGGACTTTGGGTCCTTTCAACAATGTCGATGGGCTGATATGTATTAAATATTCTTATCTTTTTTATAACACATCTTTGAGGTATGCTGTCGGACTTATCGCTTTCTCCCATCAAACCAAATCGTATTTTATATTCCCCCGCTTTTTTAAATGAGTGGTCCATAACTTGGGCGCCAGGCTTAAAACCATCGCCGAAATCCCAGTAGAATTCAGCAGGAGTGAACTTTTGAAGGCCTGAGATTTCTGCCTTGAAATTCAGTGAATGATCGGCTATTCCGATATTTTGAGATTCAATCACCGGTTGGTTCTTCTCTTTGAGTTTGATATCATAGCGAATCTTGTATGATATAGTATCTCCGGTAAGCTGATCGAAGATGCTTAACCTAACATGGTAATCACCCGGCCCATTGAAACAGTGAGCCGCTTCCTTAGCTTTTTTGATTGTTCCGTCGCCAAAATCCCAAACATAAATTGTTGGAATAGTATCACTTACCTGGTGACGATTGTCATAAAAAGTAAAACAATAATTATTATCAATTATAGTGTCGCATTTATAAAACTGAGTGGGTTCCTTACTAAAACTGAAAATATCATCTGTTTTAAGGCGGTTAGTGGAGAAAAATCCGGATGAAAAAGTTGAATCAGTAACAATTCCAAAATCATCGAAAGGAGAATTAATTGCCGAATCGAGATGAATGGGGTTTATCCATGCGCCATTAACCTGCAAAGTATAGAAGATATCCTTTCCTCCGTAACCCTTAAGACTGTCGGATGCAAAATACAACCTGCCATATGCTGCGGCAAACGGAAAAGATTCGTTCCCGGAAGTATTTATTGATGGTCCAAGGTTAACCGGGCTTGTCCATCCTGTACTTATTGAATCGCAGTAATATAAATCCATTCCACCAAAGCCTCCGGGTTTGTCGGATGAAAAAAAGATCCTCTTCCCGTCGGGGGCAAGCGAGGGTGTGCAAAAAGTGTAATATAGATCATTATATTTGAAAGGCTTGATGTTTCCCCATTTACCATCAGCCAGTACAGCGGAGTAAATACCAAGTTTGTTGGAAGTATCAGCTATATTCTTAAGACTCTTTGTGATAGTGTTATTCCTGTTATAAAATGCAATATTTCCCCCAGGATTAAAAGTTACTG
>CAIPJU010000079.1 GCA_903865465.1 uncultured Bacteroidota bacterium | reverse complement strand
GTAAGGGGCAGCCTAAATATTCCGGATATCTGAGATTTGTCTAAGAATTTCTTCGATTCATCAAAAAAAACAATAGTTAATAAAATAAAAGTGTTAAAATTAGTTAAACATCTAAAAATTTTCTATATTTAATCTCAAATCTAAATTGCTTATCAGCAGTGAACCTACAATGTAATTTCTAATATTTTCCCCTTTACTGGATGATGTCTAATCATCTGAATATTAGTATATAACATTGAAAATCCCCTGGGACTGACGGGGCGAAAGCGTATCTGCCGGCAATCTGCCGGCAAAAAAGTAAACAACATTTCTTATTAAGGAAATCTCTCAATAAAATTTCAACTATCAGACAAACAGCAATATCTGCAAATTGCTGGAATTGAAATTTTTCTAAATCTTCCCTTTTTTGCATTGAGCTCATTTTGTTCATCATACTTTAAAAGAAACTAAATAATGGATTATGAAATATAACCTAAATATTTCAGCGCTTCTGATATTTTGTCTCTCCTGCTCATGTGTAACCCACAGAAAGCTGACTTACCTTCAATATACCGGAAGTCCGGCTGATACGACCATATCGGCACAGATTGCGGAATACAAAATACAACCTTATGATAATCTTTTTATAAGAGTTGTAACCCCCGATCCAAAATGGTCTGAGATGTTTAACACTATGCAGGTTTCTGCATCAGGCACAACTATTTCTGAACAGAGTGCCGATATGATAAGCTACTCTGTTGATGGAGAAGGGAATATTGAGCTGCCATATACCGGTAAATTTAAGGTTGCCGGTAAAACAATAGGAGTGATCAAAACTGAAATAGGTAACGGACTCAGGGCTTATGTTACAGATGCTGCCGTAACTGTTAAAATGATCAATAATTATGTAAGTGTTCTTGGAGAGGTAAGACAGCCTGGCCGATTCCAGATCTATAAGGAGAAGCTGAATATTTTCCAGGCTATCGCAATGGCTGGTGATTTGGGAGAATACGGCAACAGGCAGAGAGTACAGGTAATACGACAGGTTGAGGGCAAACCAGTTGTTAGCGAGTTTTCGCTCACTGACAGAAAAATACTTTTCTCAGAATTTTATTACGTTATGCCTAATGATGTAATTTATGTTATGCCTTTAAAAGGGAGATTCTTTCAAATGAATTCCTTTCCTTACACATTGATTATTAGCACCATTACTACATTTATTTTGTTTCTGAATATTTTGAAATAGATTAAATACAATAACTTAAGTATTTCCCGATGTTCCACTTCATATTGATATATAATGGCTGAAGAAAACTTTAAAGACCGGTCGACATCGGTTAAAACATCTGCCACCGATGAAATGATAAACCTGAGAAGGATATTTGTCCTGATTATTTCAAACAAATACTTCTTTGCAACCTCTTTTTTTGTTGTATTTCTTGCGGCTTACCTCTATATCAAATTTTCTATTCCTGTTTACAGAGAGTCAGCCAGCCTGCTTTTAGAAGAGGATAAAAAACCTTCTGCATCAGGAAATGATCAGCTCCTTGAGGGTTTCGGTCTTCTGGAGGGCATGAAAAATATAGATAACCAAACGATGGTTCTGACATCGAGGACTCTTATTAACAGGACACTCAACGAGCTTCCCTTCGATACGGAGTTCTTTCAGGGTGGGGTATTCAGGAAAAAATCCCTTTCCCACTCAATCCCCTGGAAATTAAAATTGTAACAGGTAAGATTCCGGAAGATGTTGTGTTTAAAGTTAGATGCCTTAATAACAATAGTTTCAAAATAGATGCTGCCGGGGAAGATGGATTTAAAGTTCACAGGAGAGGAGTATTTGGTGTGAAAATTGAAATTCCCGGGGGTAATTTTATCATTGATCGCAGCGAAAATAGCATCTTGGCCAGTGGCGGGGGAAAGGATATTTATTTTGTCATCCATAGCCGGAGGAGACTTGTGGAAAGTTATGTAAAGCGTCTTAAAATAGAGCCTGCCACAAAAAAAGGATCTATTATAAAAATAAATCTCGAAGGGACTAACATGCTGGCTGACATCACATTTCTTACAAAGCTTACTGATATTTTCCTGAATATATCGCTTGATAAGAAAAACAATGAAGCCATAAGGACAATCCAGTTTATTGATGACCAGCTTGCAGGGATATCCGATTCCCTGCTGATCACCGAGAATAAACTCCAGCAGTTCCGTTCAAGGAACAGAGTAATGAATCTCTCTGCACAAGGACAGGTCATAATTGATCAGGCGATGAAGCTTGAAAATGAGAAGGCCCGTCTCGGGATTGAATCGGGCTATTATGTCTATCTCTCTGAATACCTTTCAAAAGAAGAGGCAGGTGAAGCGCCTGTTTCTCCTGCAACCATGGGTATTACAGATGCCGGTCTTACAAAGCTGGTTGCCGATTTGCAGGAAGCTCAGGCCCAGCTTTCGAGCAAGAGCATGGGCGATAAAAATCCGCTTCAAGGTCAGCTTAGCACAAAAGTTAAGAATATAAAGGAGGCACTCAAAGAGATCCTTAAAGGAGTAATAAGAGCTAATACGTTGTCAATCAAGGAAAATCAGGAACAAGTCAAAGCAATTAATAGTCGTGCCACAGCCTTACCTGGAACAGAAAGGGAGTTGTTGGGAATTGAAAGAAAGTACAAACTGAATGACGAGCTCTATACCTTTCTTCTCGAAAAGAGAGCTGTCGCCCAGATGCAAAAGGCATCAAATGTAGCCGATAATGAAATAATCGATTACCCTGAAACAGAAAATTCTCCTGTCTGGCCAAAAAAGGAGATGATTTATTCCTTTGCACTTTTTGTTGGGATCAGTATCCCTCTTCTCTGGCTTTTTCTTGCCTCATTATTAGACGTGAAAATAAATGAGGTCGGGGAGATAAACAAAATTACCGATTTGCCAGTCACAGGCTATATACCCCGTTGCCATCCCAAAAGCAGGCCAATGGTACTCGATGAGCCTGATTCATCTGCAGCCGAGGCGTTCAGGCTTCTGCGATCAAAGATGAAATTCCTGATAAAGGATATAAAATCCCCTGTAATTCTAATCACCTCTTCAATGGCTAAGGAAGGGAAGACTCTTACAGCTGTTAACCTTGCATCGGCTTACAGCCTTATGGGCAGGAAGACAATATTAATTGATTTTGACCTTCGGCAACCCAAGGTTCACCTCAATTTCGGACTCGATAATAGGGATGGGCTTTCCAACTGGCTGATAGGGAATGAGGGGCTCGGGGATATAATAAAAAAAACTTCGAATCCAAGCCTTCATTTTATTGCTTCCGGTCCTATACCTCCTAACCCTGCCGAATTGACAGCCCTTGAAAAGATATCTGAACTGCTCCTCTTTCTGAAGAAAACTTACGATTTTATAATTATTGACACTTCACCTATAGGAATGGTATCCGACTGCTTCCCTCTGACCTCATTTGCTGATGCCACAATTGTGGTTGTACGTCAGAACCTGACTTCGAAGGTGATACTTGCAGATGTACTGAAAGATTTAATTATCAATAAGATAAAAAGTATCAGCCTGGTTTTAAATGATTTAACATCAGATCCCGGGAGGTACGGTTACAGAGGATCTTACATGCACTCCTATAGAAGGGAGCAAGGTAAAAACGAACCATCAACGAATCCTTTAAGTTTTCCGGGGATTAGGGTAAGGCTTTCAAATACGTTCAGAAGTGTCATAAAAAAGGATTAAAAATCTGATATTTTTCACAGTAACACTATCATTTATAACACTTCGAATATGGGTTTCATTCGAAAGTATTAACCAACTATCCCTGAAGATTTATGAATGCTGAGGTTTTTGCTGACTGGCTTGAAAGGCAGGGGCATAAAATTTATAAGACATCCGACAGTTACTGGTTCGATGCTGCTCCCAGAGTTCTTCAAGCCTTTCCATACCACTGGCTCATTTCGCCAGTCGAAGAGGAGATTCACGGACTTATGAAAAAACATGGCATAATTGCAATGCGTTATTCAGCAACAACAGGCCATCGTGAGGGGAAGATGAGCTACCATATAGTCCAGAACAGTTGTTATGATTTGTATTCCGTTAAACACCAGGCACGTAACGGTGTGAAACGCGGACTGGAAAAATTCAGGGTCGAGGAAATAACCTTCGACCGGTTGGCTGATGAAGGTTGGCAACTACAGGAAGATACACTGGTACGGCAACATCGCCCCGGAGCCATGTCGAGGAAGCAGTGGAATCTTCTTTGCCATGCAGCAAAAGATCTTCCTGGTTTCCATGCTTTAGGCGCCATCTCAGGTACCAGTCTTGCAGGAGCCATGATTGTCTGCCAGATAGATGACATAATAACGGTGCCTTATTCGATGAGTCATTGCCGCTATCTTCACGAACATGTCAATAATGCAATGTTTTTTTCTGCCAGTTGCCAGTTGTTAAAATGGGATGGAGTGAAGGGGATCTTCTTTTGTGTAGAGTCGCTGGATGCCCCTTCCAAGGTCGATGAGTTTAAATTCAGGATGGGATTTCAGGCAAAGCCAGTGCGTCAGCGGGTGGAGTTTAACCCATTATTAAAAGCAATTGCGGTTCCGTCCATGCATAAATTGACAAGGAAGCTCTCGGGATATTTCCCATCAAATTCACAAATTGCCAAAGCAGAAGGAATGCTTCGTTTCTACCTCGAAGGGAAAATGCCCTCTTCTTCGCAGACAATTCCGGGCTGTCCCGTTCCTGTTATCCCTTCCTGATGAATTTTTAAGATACTGTAGATGAATAGATTAAATGTATTTCCTGAATAAAAAAAGATACAATCATGTTTCCAAATTCTGATGAATCATACAATATCGATGGTGCCCCCTTCACCGAAGGTTGTCAACTTAAGTGTGTTCCAAAATTCGCGGAGGACGAAAAGGAGCATTCTTCAGATTCTTTGAAAAACAGAATCAAAAGGTTATTTGCACTTCCGTGGAACCGTTATGCAAAGAGATGGCTGAAGAGAGGTTATAATTTAACAATCAAATTCACTGGCGATTCAGCCAGAAAAGAGAAAATTGCCTCCTTCAGACAACCTGTCGCACTAAAGGATGGCGATATCGTGAGGGTTCGGTCGGAGCAGGAGATAATGAGTACTCTCGATCCTTTTAATGAATTGAAGGGATGTTCTTTTCTTGGCGACATGCATCGTTACTGCGGTACCAATCAGAGAGTCCACCGTTCAATGAGATATTTCATGGACGAGAGGGATTACAAACTCAAGAAGACGCGAGGTTTAATACTTCTTGAAAATGTCCTCTGTAACGGAGCTCCGGTATTTGGTACCTGCGATCGTTGTTGTTTCCTCTTCTGGAGGGAAGAGTGGCTGGAAAAGATCTTGTAGAATCTGACTCATCAAAAAATGGAGGAGACTGTACAAATCTGCTTAGTTGGCAATAACAAGTTTCTGAGAATTATAAATTACCTCACCCGAACACAGATAAATTATGTACATACCATCAGGGATGTCCTCAGGAATAATCAATTCCCCTAATTCAGATTCTATTTTATTACGAATCAGGATTTTACCTGAGAGGCTTGAAATTGTCATAATTAAATTGCCGGGAGAATTATCCTGCAGGGTAAACCGGAAATGATCTTTTGCGGGATTTGGGTAGATAATCATTTGGTTGAGACCATTGGCTGAGAGGATTATTAAAATCTCATATTTACCGGAAACACCCGATCCATCCATCGACTGGACCTTCACCGTAATCATCCCTGGTTTTATGGCATATACAATACCTCCCGGGCTTATAACTGCCTTCCCGATGCCATCAGATATTGACCATCTAACCGATTTATTTGAAGCATTGGAGGGCGAAATTTCTGCAATCATCTGAAGATAAGTTCCAGTTTTTACAGTTGAAGTGACTCCAACAACCTTTATTTTAATTTCTTTAATTTTTATGGAAGATTCCTCAGAGTAATATTCCATGGCACCTATATCCGGTTTATTATCGCGTGGATATCCTGAAAAATCATCAATGACATTATCAATTTCAACGCCTTTATCGATTGCCGGAGAATTGACAGAAAGCATGAAAACCTCAGGAGTCAGATTGGGTAAAGAGGCGTCAATTACTGAAATAAATGCAGGATTTCCTATTATATCGCCTTTTCCAACAGCATCCTTGTCAGAGGATTTATTGTACAGGTTATTGTTGAAAATCAACCCCTCACCGCTTTCCACCCAAATAGGCTGAAGCGAATTATCCTGAATTACAATATTGTTTTTGAAAATGCAATCTGACATTTCCGCCCTGTTATCAATCTGTACAGAAGCAAAATAGGTGCTATTTACAAAAGTATTATTGGCTATAAACAAGCCTTCACATCCGCCATAATGATAAAGATTCCTTTTGCATCCGAGTACAATATTGTTGATGATAGTATTATTTTTATTAATAAAGGAATAGCTTCCTTCGTTCCAATGGGCTATTCCGACAGGATCTCCATCCCCCATTTTTTTTGACATATGCATAAAATTTCTCTGTATTATCATATGCTGGTTGTTACGTGAGTAAAGGAGGGCGCTATAAATATCATAAATATTGTTCTCCTCGATTGTTCCCCAGTCAGCAAATGCCATATCGATACCTTCGCCCCATACGTCGTGGACAATACATTTACTAATTGTGCAATTCATTACAGGACTTTCGGAAGTGCGCCGGCATGAAATTCCGCCGCCCCAGTACTCCGGAGGTGAATAGATCCCGTCCGAATTGCTCATTGCTGCATTATAAACAGAACATCCTGTAATTTCACAGAAATCGGCGAATCCATAAATGCCTGTTTCCCATACATCATGTACCACACAATTCAGCACTTTGCTGCAAGGAGCCTCCATATCGAGCATTATACCCGATTGATTGCTGTTTATGATAGTTAAACCTATAATACGTGTGAAATTGACCGATGTTCTCACGAGCGCACTTCCTGCACCAACATTCAGCCCTTTCCCATCAATTAAGACATCTTCTTCCTTATATGCTGAAACTACTAAGGGCTTGTCAATTGATACTCCTGCAATTCCATTTATCGATACAATTTCGTTATATGTTCCTTCACGCAAAAAAAGGGTATCGCCTGCTTTCAGTTTTGAAAGACTAAACTTTATAGTTTTAAACGGGCTGCCAAAACTGCCGGAATTTGAATTTCTGCCTGAGGGTGAAACAAAATAATTATTAGCTGAGGCACAGAAACTGCTTGAAACAAGAAATGATATGAAGATTATCTTTAATCGCATTTTATTTGTTGAAGGGTTCTGAAACTGAAATGATCTTCAACCAGCAATGCTATTGTTCCCGAAGCATAGCAAATCACTACCAAATTTATCATAAGTTTTTCATTTATAAAAGATTTTATCGTGAATAAGCGGTTCAGTAGAGTGGCTAATAAATATGTGAATTGCATTTTTTCTATTCAAACCAGAGCAGATGTCCGACATAAGAAACTTTTCAGAACATGGTTAAGTTAATTTTTGTTGCGGATACCTTATCGAGTGGCGGGGCGGAACGTGTTATGTCGGTTTTGGCAAAAAGTTTTGCAGAAACTGGATATGATACGACAATTCTTTTAAAAACAGCCGGACCATCTTTTTACAACCTTGGCGAAAAGGTTAAACTGGTCCATACGCCAGCACAAATCAATCATAAAAACAGGGCTACTGTTGCAGTGAGCAGGTTTGGAATCTACAGTGATATTTTCAGATATCTCAAAACTGAAAAACCTGATCTGGTAATCACATTTTCGACTACAACAAACGGACCTGTAATCCTGATATGCAAGCTGTTGGGCTTAAGGGTTATAGCATCGGAACACAGCAATTACAGAGTGAGACTTAATTCGCTGCAGGTTTGGCTGATAAAGCGTCTTATTTATCCCCGTGCCGATTTACTCACAGTCCTAACCGAACGGGACTGCAATGAGTATTACAGCAAATTTATGAATAATATAGTTGTAATGAGAAATCCTCTGGCAATGAAGCCGGCTGAAACAGTAAACAGCGACAGGGAAGAGGTAATATTGGCAATAGGATTTGTTTCACCCTGCAAACTCAGGATAAAAGGCTTGGACACTCTTCTGGAAGTATATCAGAAGATCGCAGCTAAATTTCCCAATTGGAGATTGGTGATTGCTGGAGGAGGCGATCCGGGTTCTCTGAATAAAATAATCGGGGAATACGGTTTGAGTTCTTATGTTTCCTTAATAGGCGAAATTAAGGATGTTCAGCCATTAATGGAGCATTCCTCAATATTTGCCCTTACATCAAGGTGGGAAGGCCTGCCGATGACAATAATTGAAGCTATGTCGCAGGGGATGGCTTGTATAGCTTTTGATTGTTTTACCGGTCCCGGTGATATAATTACTGATAATTGCGACGGTATTCTGGTAGAGGATCAGAATACAGATCAATTTATTGAAAAGCTTAGCCGACTAATTGAAAATAAGAATTTAAGGTTAGAGCTGGGGAGGAATGCCATTGAAACCAGTAAGAAATATCTTCCGGAGGTTATTCTGCCTGAATGGTATAAATTAATAGAACGTTACACTGCCTGACATGAACAGGATATTCTACTTTCTGGTATATCTCGTTTTTTTTACCACCCCTCTGGAAACCATTGCTGTTTTTGAGAATTTTTCAATTGTTAAAATTGTTACTGTTTTTTTATTGGGCGCTTCACTTCTGATTAAGAGAAACGTATTTTCATTCAGAGAGCCTTTTTTGATTATCTTTTTGTTTTACACATTATTAACTATAATGTCATTTATCTGGTCAATCGATCAGGTAAATAGTCTGACTTCATCTTTAAAGACCATACTTCCCAGTTTTATTGTGACTACTGTAATCTACAATGCCATTCAGGAGAAAGGTCACCTGGAAAGAATCTTTATGGCATATATTTCAGGATGTCTGGTGGTTTCAGCCATTGCGCTTTATCTTTTTGCCACTGGTTTCAGGTTTATTGAAGGGGAAGAGAGCAGGGTGACTGTAATGGGACAGGATCAGAATGAACTAAGCTTTCTCCTATCCTTTGGGATTGTATCAGCGGTCTATCTAATCAACTATTCATCAGTCAAAGGTTATTTGAAAACTCTATTGTGGGTTGCGGCACTTGTATTTGTTTTTGTCATTCTTACAACGGGCTCAAGAATGGGATTGATTTTAGTATTATTAATTGCATCAACCTATGTTTTTACAAACCTGAATAGTAAAAAAGTAATTTTGATCCTGCCATTAATTCTGATGCTTGGTATTATATCCTTTAGTTTTTTGCCACTGTCGATAACTGAACGTCTTTCTCAGATCCCGGAACAGATTCAGAGTCATAATTTTACAGGCAGGGTGGAAATATGGAAATTCGGATTAATGGCATTCAGGGATCATAATGCATGGATTGAGGGTGTTGGTTTTCACACTTTCCAATCTTTACTTGAATCAAAGTATAACTGGTCGGCATCATCTCATAACACCTATTTATGCACCTTCATTGAATTAGGGGCTATTGGATCCATATTGTTCCTTTCGATGATAGGCTACCTTCTGAATAAGGTAATGTATCTGGCAAGGAATTATTCTGTTTTTTACAGTATGCTTATTCTTCCCCTTCTTGCAGCAATGTTTGTTTTGGGCACTAACAACAGACGATGGCTTTTTCTTATAGGGGCTCTTATAATACGTATTTGGCAGATTGAAAATGGGAAGATGAACACCGTTACAATTTAAAAAGGGCAAAGATCCCTGACATGACGAAGAATAACAAATTTGAAATTCCTGTAACATCAAAGCAGACTGCTGCCCTTATAGCAGGCAAGATTCTTGCGCAGGTAGTTACCTTTGCAATTCCCCTTTTCCTCATAAGGTATCTTTCGAAAGCTGATTATGGTTTGTATTCACAATTCTACATGGTGGTCACCTTCTTTACCTGTTTCTTTGGTATCGGGTTTGAAACAAATCTTTTCTATTTCTATCCGCTAGCGTCATCTGAAGACAAGAAATCACTTGTATTTCAGACTTTTATCTTTCTTGTTTTCTTCGCGATAATAGCTATGGCTTTTACCCAGATACCAATTATTGAAAAGGAGTTGATTGGCAGCAATGAACTTGTCAATTATCAGAATCTTATTGTTGTTGGGATCTTCTTTATGATGCCCATGAATATCATAGAACCTCTCTATGTAGTCAGAAAGGATTTCAAGGTAAGCATCTTCTATCCACCGGTCGAAGTTATCCTCCGTTTGCTAATGGTAATAATATTTGCTATTGTTCAGCCCGGACTGAAATCGGTTTGTACAGGAATAGTTGTTGCCGCAGCCTTTTGTTTGGTCTTTACACTTGGATATACATTCAGGGATTTCAACTTCAGGGATTTAAGAATCGGGATGATAAAAATTCGCCTGATCAGACAGCAGTTACTTTATAATTTGCCCTTTGGGATTGCAATGAGCCTGAACCTTCTGATGCTTCGCTTCGACAAGATAATATGTATTAGGTTCCTTACTCCATCGGATTTTGCTACATATACCGTTGCATTTTTCGGGATTCCCGGAATTATGCAGATTTACGATTCCTTTACAAAAGTACAGGTTATTGAAATGACCATAAAGTACCATGAAAACCAGATAAACCAGATATCAGAGATTTATAAAGCCCTTGCTCTAAAGGCTTATTCATTCTCAGTACCTCTACTGATGATCGTGGCTCTTTACTCCAGAAAAATAGTCGTATTTCTCTTTACTTCCAAATATATCGAATCTGTTCCCTTCTTCAGACTTTACCTCCTGTCTTTCTTGGTTTTCATGCTTGGAGCAGGTCTTATTTTACGGGCTACAGACCGGACAAAAGACACTTTAAAGGCTTATGCCTTTAGCAGTTTGATAACATTACCTGTTACATTTTTCCTTACAAAGAAATTTGGAATGTGGGGAGCAATGTCAAGTGCCCTGTTCAGCCTCATTCTGCCAAGGTTGCTGATGATTTATTATGAGATCCGCATTTTGAATCTTAACCTGGCCAGTTATTTCCCATGGAAGAAAATTTTTGTGATTATTTCAATAT
>CAIPJU010000078.1 GCA_903865465.1 uncultured Bacteroidota bacterium | reverse complement strand
TCAGTAAGCTGACAGCAAAACAATTGCCTTAGTTTTGTATCTGTAATTAATTGATAATTAGAATTATATTATTAGTTAGTCTCTTTATTCACCTGTAAAACAATCTGTACCGATATGTCAGTTAATAACCGTAAAAAAGTATTTGTGAGCGGTTGTTTCGATCTTCTTCATTCAGGTCATATAGCTTTTCTAAGGGAGGCTTCTGCATTTGGCGATCTTTATGTTGGGCTTGGATCAGACAGAACTATTTTTGATCTCAAGGGAAGGAATACCGTTAATTCAGAAGATGAACGCCTCTACATGCTTCAGGCTCTTGCCTGTGTACATTCTGTCAGAATAAACAGGGGAGGTGGAATTATTGATTTTCTTGATGACCTTAAAGAAATTAACCCCGATGTTTTTGTTGTTAATGAGGACGGTCACACTCCTGAAAAAGAACAAATCTGCAGCGATTTGTCGATTGAGTATAAGGTCCTGAAGAGAATTCCACATGCAAATCTTCCGGTACGATCGACCACTTCCCTGAGGAACGAGACTCCAATCCCATACAGAATTGACCTGGCAGGGACATGGATTGACCAGCCCTATGTTTCTGGATTTTCTTCTGGTTGGGCAGTGACTGCTTCAATAGAGCCTACTATTGATTTCAATGAAAGATCGGGTATGGCAACCTCAACACGAAAGAAAGCAATAGAGCTCTGGAATGACCAGCTTCCGATGGAGAACCCCGAAAAACTGGCTAAGATCCTTTTCAGATATGATAACGATCCAGGTACAAAGGACGTCAGTGGTTCACAGGATTCGATCGGAATCGCTATGCCTGGAATCAACAGGTTCTTTTATAAGAAGGGTGAATACTGGCCAACAAAATTTGAAACAATTTCAGATCTCTCCATAATCAGATGGCTGGAGGATAGACTGTATATGGTTACTCTCTGGCCAAGGCCAGCCGATTTTGTGGTGCTGGGGGATACAAATATAACTGAGAATAATGTTAAAAACCTGACCATTGCCGCAGACTCCGCATGGAAAGGTTTGATAAACAAGGATATAAAAACCTTTTCAGCAGGCTTTCTTGCTTCTTTTAATGCTCAGGTAGCTATGTTTCCAAGGATGCTGAATGACAAAATATTAAATGTAATCGATAGTTACTGTGATAAAGCGCTTGCCTGGAAACTCTCTGGTGCAGGGGGCGGGGGATACCTTATCATCATTAGCGAACAGAATATTCCTAATGCAATAAAGATAAAAATCAGGATAAAAGATTATTGGATCTGACCCTTAAAATTTAATAAGGAACGCCGTGGAAAATGGAAAAAAAATCGCCCTTGTATCGGGTATAACCGGTCAGGATGGCTCATACCTTACAGAACTGCTGCTCGAAAAGGGATATGATGTTCATGGTATTCTTCGCAGATCAAGCTCTTTTAACACCTTTAGGATAGATCATATCTACAATAATAATGAACTGCTCAACCGCCGTTTTTTTCTGCATTACGGAGACCTTACCGATTCAAGTAATCTGAACCGGCTTGTTGAGAAGATACAACCTACGGAAATTTATAATCTCGGCGCTCAGTCGCATGTTCAGGTCTCATTCGAAGTCCCTGAATATACCGCGGAGGTAGATGGGGTAGGCACTTTGAGGTTTCTTGATGCAATCAAGGAAACTGGTCTGAAGACGAAGTTCTATCAGGCTTCAACTTCTGAACTCTTCGGGAAGGTTCAGGAGGTTCCTCAGACCGAGAAAACTCCTTTTTATCCCAGGAGCCCTTATGCAGCAGCCAAGTTGTATGCTTACTGGATAGTTGTAAACTACCGCGAGGCCTACAATGTCTTTGCCAGTAATGGAATACTTTTTAACCATGAAAGCGAAAGAAGAGGCAAGACTTTTGTCACACGCAAAATTACTGTGGCAGCATCCAAAATTATTACGGGTCAGCAGGATAAACTCTATCTCGGGAATCTTGATTCAAAGAGGGACTGGGGATATGCTCCTGAATATGTCGAGGGAATGTGGAGAATCCTGCAGGCCGATGAGCCTGATGATTTTATCCTGGCGACAAACGAAACCCATTCAATACGTGAGTTCGTAGAGGAGACGTTTAAAATTCTTGGGGAGGAGATCGTTTGGAAGGGTTCAGGATTAAATGAAACGGGATCTTTAAAATCCAGTGGCAGGGAGGTGGTTGCTATCGATCCGCGCCATTTCCGTCCTACAGAGGTTGAACTTCTCATCGGTAATCCCGCGAAAGCTGCCGAAAAGCTTGGATGGAAGCCAAAGACCTCCTTCAGGGAGCTTATCAGAATTATGGTGGAATCCGATTTTGAAAAGGCAAAAAAGAGAATCGATTAAGGATGGATAAGAATTCCAGGATATATGTCGCAGGCCATAATGGTATGGTTGGCAGTGCCATAACCAGGGCATTGAATGAAGCGGGATTTACCAGTCTGGTATTCTCGCCCTTCCCGAAATATGATCTTGTAAGTCAGGCAGTAGTAGCTGACTTTTTCTTCACGGAAAAACCTGAATATGTTTTTCTTGCAGCTGCCAGAGTAGGAGGCATTATTTCAAACAATACATACCGGGCCCAGTTCATTTATGACAACCTGATGATACAGAACAATATCATTCATCAGAGTTACCTTCATGGAGTCAAAAAGCTATTGTTCCTTGGCAGTTCATGTATCTATCCTGCAAATTGCCCACAACCCATAAAGGAGGAATATCTGCTTACAGGAGAACTTGAATATACCAATGAACCTTATGCCATTGCCAAGATTGCTGGGATAAAAATGTGCGAATCCTATAATATTCAGTACGGTACCAATTTTGTGTCAGTTATGCCAACGAATCTTTTTGGCACTAATGACAATTATAACCTCGAGACTTCTCATGTGCTTCCTGCCCTGATCAGGAAAATGCATCTTGGGAAATGTCTCTTAAATGGTGACTGGCTTGCCTTGAGGAGAGATCTTGCTACCAGGCCGGTGGAAGGGATAGGAGCTGATGCCTCTGAGGATGAAATTCTGAAAATACTTTCCAAATACGGCATTACACAATCAGTAGCTGGTAATAATGACTCTGCAACTATTACACTCTGGGGTTCTGGCAAACCATACAGGGAATTTCTATATGCCGATGACCTGGCTGATGCCTGTCTGTTTGTTATGAACAATGTTGATTTCAATGATCTTGCAACTATGGCAAGCGATACCGACACCGGAGGGTCTGCATTAAAAGTCCGTAATACCCACATAAATATAGGTACCGGAATAGATCTCACTATAGGTCAGTTGTCTGAAACAGTCAAAAGGATCGTTGGTTTTGAGGGCATAATAAATTGGGATAGTTCAAAGCCCGATGGTACATTCCGCAAACAGCTGGATGTATCGAAGATTAAGAGTCTTGGATGGAAAGAGAGCACGGGACTTGAGGAAGGAATAGAAAGTGTTTACAGAAATTATTGCGGAAACCAATCTCAGTAAATGCCCGAACTGGCCGTTTTAATGTCCGTTTACGGAAAAGATAAACCTGAATTTGTTACGCAATCAATTGAGAGCATTCTTGGTCAGACATTCTCCCTTTTTACTTTTTTTATTTTCTTCGATGGGCCTCTCCTGCCTGGAGTTGAGACTTACATTAATTCAATTGATGATAAAAGGCTTAGAATTTTCCGGTCAGAAGAAAACGGAGGACTGGCAAAAGCGCTGAACAAACTCCTTGCAGAAGTTCTCGCCGACAAGCAGTACCGACTTATAGCGAGGATGGATTCGGATGATATCTCAGATCCCTTAAGGTTTGAAAAACAATGCAGATTTCTTAAGGAAAACCCTA
>CAIPJU010000077.1 GCA_903865465.1 uncultured Bacteroidota bacterium | reverse complement strand
TTTAAAAATATATGCATCATATGAATATTCAGGACCATAGCTCTTTTTGTCCTGCTGGTTTGTGGTCTCAAATGGAACCAGATGGTCGAATACTGCAGAGCTGTCGGAATTGAATCTGAGCGACATTACAGCACTCGAAGAATATTCGAAAAAATCCCTGCATAACAGCTTGTCTTCTGTTTTGAATATTTTCTTCCCAAGCACGAGAGATCCATCTTCAGAAAAGCTTAGGACATCTAATATTTTACGGCTTATCATTGGATTCCCGAAGTCAACTCCCAGCAAAACCCAGCAATCACCTGAATCGCACCTGCATCTCCTGAGGTCGTAATAAAGGGCGCCATACCAGTTTGAAGCTGAATAGACGGCAACTTTTGACAGAGGAAGGTCACTGTACAAGGCATAAAGCCGGTAGATTTTATTCTTCCTGCCTTCTTCTCTCTTTATAATATAGCAGTAATAATGGCTTTTTTCTTCAGTAAGCACAAGATTCCAGGTAACAATCTTAATGGTGGAATCGGGGGAAACAATTTGTCCCAGATGGCGAAGAGTTTTAAACCTGTGATTGAAAACTGAGTCCGATTCCACATAGGAATCTATTATGGTCTTAATTGAATCATTAATAATGACCCTGGAACTATCATTATAATTATTAACCAGCCTTCCAAAAAGTTTTTCCAATGTTGTTTCTGTAGTAGCTACAGGCAATTGGGCAAAAACAGTTCCGGAGAAAAGAAAACTGAAAAAAAGGATCAGAAAACTGAGATATCTCATTTAATTCCTGAGTTAATGAGTCCGTCATCGAGCAGATCTTTCAGTTGCCGGCAGGCTTGTAAGATTTCGCTTTCACTAATTATCAGGGGCGGCGCAATGCGAAAAGAGTCTGCACAAAATAAAAAATAGTCGAGTATCAGTCCAAAAGCAGGTGCTTTTGAGACTATATAACTGACATATCTGCTTTCTGTCAGCTTTACTGCCATCAATAAACCATCGCCTCTTATTTCGCTGATAAGCGGATGGACAAGTTCTTTCCTGAAAATATCTGATTTATAACAACATGTAGAGACAAGGTTTTCATCAATGATAACATCCAGAGCCGCGAGCCCTGCAGCACAGCTTACCGGGTGTCCGCCAAATGTAGTTATATGCCCGAGTATTGGGTTTGATGAGAGTGAGTCCATAATTTTTTGCGATGAAATAAATGCTCCCAGCGGCATTCCGCCTCCGAGTGCTTTGGCAAGTAGAATAATATCGGGAACCACCCGGAATTTATCAGTTGCAAACATGGAGCCAAGCCGGCCAAAGCCTGTCTGTATTTCATCGAAAATCAACAGCGTCCCTGTTATATTGCACCTGTCACGCAGTTTTGCAAGAAAATTATCAAAGGGATAAATGACTCCTGCTTCAGCCTGTACAGGTTCAATTATTACACAGGCTGTATTATTGTCTATCAGACTGAGTGTTTTTTCATCATTAAATGACGCCATCCAGGTATCAGGCAAAAGGGGACGAAAAGAATTCCTGTACTCCTCACTTCCCTGAACGCTAAGGGCACCGTATGTGCTTCCGTGATAAGCAGATCGGAAGTGGACTATCCTACTCCTACCGGTATATCTCCTGGCAAGCTTCAATCCGCCTTCGACTGCTTCGCTGCCGGAATTTACAAAGTAACAGGAATCAAGTCCTTTTGGCAACAATTCAGTCAAACGACGTGCATATTCAACCTGGGGACTCTGGATTATTTCTCCGTAAACCATCAGATGCATAAAGGAGTCGGCCTGTTTTTTTA
The DNA here is from genome assembly GCA_903865465.1 of uncultured Bacteroidota bacterium. Lineage (GTDB taxonomy): Bacteria > Bacteroidota > Bacteroidia > Bacteroidales > VadinHA17 > LD21. The sequence continues at coordinate 968 of CAIPJU010000077.1, read as the reverse complement.
CAGCTTCAACAATTTTTGGATGATGATGTCCGGTATTACTGACAGAAACACCAGAGATAAGATCAAAATATTTTTCTCCATCTGGGCCGAACATAAACACACCCTCTGCCCGCTCTATTTCAAGCATCATAGGCGACGGCGATGTTTGTCCCAGGTGGGAAAGGAAGAGCTGGCGATTTGTAAGCATCACCGGATTGGTAGATTTACCGGGCCATAACGTTAATATCGTTCAGCAAGGAATCCTTGAAGGATTTGCCAACCGGTATATTTTTCAATGTTCCTCCAACGTTAAGGTCAAGGGAACTTTCATTTATGGTCTGGATCATGCTCTTATTAATGATAAAGGACCTGTGGACCCTGATGAAGACACCTGAAGGCAATTGATTTTCAATAGCTTTCATAGTAAAATGGATAGTAAACTTATCGTTATTGGTGGTCAGGGTAACATAGTTTTCAAGAGCTTCGATATATATAATATCACGGAGTTTCAGTTTTACGAGTGAAGAGCCTTTTTTGATAAAGATCTCCTCGTCGTCGGTGTTTGTGATTTCCTTCTTTGAAAAATACCTCATAGTCTTATCAACTGCTTTAAGGAATCGTCCATAGGAAACAGGTTTGAGCAAATAATCCACTACGTTGAAATCAAACGCTTTAAGGGCATATTCCTCAGCAGAGGATATAATTATTATGTTCGGAGGGGAATCAAGACTGGCAATAAACTCAAAACCGTTCAGTTCCGGCATCTGAATATCAAGGATAATCAGATCAATATCCTGGCGTTGAGTTATAACATTCCTCGCTTCAATAGAGTCGTTAAAGGTCCCGATCAGATTGAGTGAAGAAGATTTACTCACATATCCCTCAAAAATTTTGCAAGTCAGTATATCATCGTCAACTATAATGCAATTCATGCGCTATGTTTTTGGTAGCGGGTTTCACACTCAAAAATAGTAAAAAATATCAAACAA
>CAIPJU010000076.1 GCA_903865465.1 uncultured Bacteroidota bacterium | reverse complement strand
TAAAGAACGGCAGCAGCTTGATAAGAATATAAATCTGGCAAAGCAGCTTGGTATCAGAGTTCGGATAAATACCAGCAGCGATATTGTGAAGGCTTTAATAGATTATGCTCAAAAGGAGAACATAACTCATATCATTGTTGGGAAACCGAGGGTTCGTAATCTCCTTTCGATGGGTCGTTTCGGGAATTACGTCGACAAGATAATCCGTTACAGCGGAAATATTGATGTCTATGTACTTGGTTCCGACAGCCATGCTAGAGACAATTATAAAGGAAAGTTGTCGATACCAGCCTTTACATCTAATTTCACTCAATATCTAATAATCAGCCTTTGCGTTTTCATTTCGTCAGGAATATGCTACGCTCTTAAAAACTATATCGGCTATCAGTCTGTTTCCTTTGTTTTGCTTTTTCTGGTTTCTATTTCAGCCATATTCTATGGAACTGGCCCTATTTTAATGGCAGCAGTATTAAGTGCCTTTATCTGGGATTATTTTTTCATACCTCCGCAGTTTACCTTCCATGTTGAAAAGCCTGAAGATATACTGATGCTGATAATGTTTTTTATCATCGCACTTCTCAGTGGTGTTTTAACTTCAAGAGTCAGACGACAGGAGAAGAAGATCAGAATACGTGAAGAGAGAACTAATGCACTTTATCAGTTAACAAAGGATCTGACTAAAATTACCGGGCCCGGTGAGGTTACGAAAATTGCAACAGCCTATATTAAAAAATACTTTCAGCTTGATTGTTCTATTTTCATAAAGAATACTTTTGATACCCTTGAAATTCAGACTTTGCCCGGATCAGGAATTCAGATCAATCAAAATGAAATGAGTGTAGCTGACTGGGTTTTCAAGCATTCTGCAAAAGCCGGCAAGTTCACTGACACTTTGCCATCAAATGGTTGTACATATTATCCCCTGAAAGGTGATTTCGAAAACATGGGAGTAATTGCTATCACGCCTGAAAGTGTATTTACCCATGGTGAGGAGCAGTTCTGGGAAGCCTTCCTTTCACAGATAAGCAGCAAATATGAGCGTGAATTCTTACGTGAATCGACCAAAAGAACTTACCTGATCAGTGAATCCGAGAAGCTCTATAAAACACTCTTTAATTCTATTTCCCATGAACTTAGAATACCAGTCGCAACTATAGTTGGAACATCGGATACTCTGCTCGAACAGGAATATCCAAAAGAGACACGTATTAAATTATATACAGAAATCAATACAGCCTCGATTAGGCTAAACCGACTGATAGAAAACCTTTTAAACATGTCACGCCTTGAATCCGGTCATATAACTCCGCATCCTGACTGGTGCGATGTAAATGATCTGGCAAACAAGGTGACCGAATCACTGTCGGAGGAGCTAAAAGGTTTTAAGATGTCAGTTATCATCCCGGAGAAAATGCCGCTGGTTTTCATTGATTTTGGCTTGGTGGAGCAGGCAGTCCACAACCTGGTACTGAACTCAACACAGCATGCACCAGGTGGCAGCCAGATCAGAATTAAGTTCTTTTTTGATGACGGATTTATGATAATCCAGGTGATGGACAGGGGACCAGGATTTCAGGATGCAGAACTTCCCTCGCTCTTTAATAAGTTTTATCGTGGAGGTAATGCCAAAGCAGGAGGAACTGGATTGGGATTGTCAATTGTCAAGGGATTTGTTGAAGCCCATAAGGGTTCAGTGGTTGCTGATAACAGGAAAAACGGAGGCGCACTGTTTACGATTAAGATACCTGTCG
>CAIPJU010000075.1 GCA_903865465.1 uncultured Bacteroidota bacterium | reverse complement strand
CTTCCTATTATTTTATGAAAGTATGAAAAAACTGATTATTCTTTTCCTTTTCCTTTTCCTTTCAACTCTTACGGGTCATTCTCAGAATGAAATGTCAGGTATTAATTTCCTGGAACATGGTAACGATACTCTTATTAATGCCAAAGAGGGAATCCTTCGCAGGATGGAGCAGGTTGTTATTGATAAAGCTTTAAGTGTACACAACAGGGAGTGGCCCGGTTTAACAACTTATCTGGCACTCAAAGAGGACGAAAAAGAGTCTTTCAGTAATTTTGTTGATACTGTCGACCTGTCGGATTGCCTCATTTCTGAAATCCCTGAAGTGATAAAAGAATTCGGACATCTGAAAAGCCTTAACCTGACGGGTAATAATATAAATTATTGCGACAGTATATTCTTGCAGCTGAGCAGAATGGAAGAGCTAAGCGACCTTAAAATAACTATTTCATACAGGGATCTCCTTGCCCTCAAGCCTGATTATCGCAATATGATAACTGGTCTCGAAATATTGCAGGATGATTTTCAGCAAATCCCTGAGCCTATCATGCAACTGAAGAAGCTGAGGTATCTGAACCTGTCACATTGCCATTTGAAACTTCTGCAGGAAGGGATTGGTGAGATGAAAAACCTGACGAAGCTTGTATTAAACAATAACCAGATTGAGTCAATCCCTTCAGCTCTTGGATCACTAGCCAATCTGAAGATCTTAAACCTCAAAAACAATCAGGTCTCTGCACTGCCTGCGAAAATAGGGAATCTTACCTCACTAACAGAGTTGGATATGAATAATAATCAGCTCACCACCCTGCCCGCGGAGATAGGAAGCCTGACTAGTTTGAAGAAGCTGATCCTTAGTAATAACCAGATAAGTTTAATCCCTTCTGAAACAGGCGGCTTAACGAAACTGGTACAACTCAGTCTTGATAATAATAATCTTTCTTCAATTCCTGATGAACTTTCCCATCTTGTTTCATTGGAAAAGCTAGATACAGAGCAGAATAGATTAACAAAACTGCCAGCAGGAATTTCTGCACTGACAATGCTGAGTAATCTGAATATTGGTAATAATGTTATTTCCATTCTCCCTCCCGAAATTGGAAAACTAAAGCACCTGAAAAGGCTCAATCTTAGTTATAATGAATTTATTACAATTCCTGACGGAATTTCTGATTTATATCAGTTGTCGGTACTTGAGGCAGGTCATAATAAGGTCAAATCACTTCCAGTTGGGGTTGGAAATATGACCACGTTAGAGGTTTTGGACTTAAATAACAATGAACTTGGATCTCTGCCTTCGGAAATCGGCAAGCTTGTCAATCTGAGGGTTCTTGATTTAAAAAACAATCAGTTGACTGTTTTGCCTGAAGAATCCGGAAATCTGATTAATCTGTCACTTCTCGATCTTCGTGAAAACGAACTCAGGGCACTGCCCGCAGGACTGGGAAATTTGATTAGGTTAAAATATTTATACGCAAGTCAGAATCAGCTTGTTACCTTGCCGGCAACAATCGGAAAGCTGGTAAATATAAAGGAGCTATACTTAAGAGATAATAAGCTTGTCGCCTTGCCGGATGGTATAGGTAAGCTTACCGGCCTTACCTGGTTTGATGCCAGCAATAACCAGCTTAAATCACTTCCGGCACAAATAGGTAATCTGAAAAATCTTACCCAGTCTTTGACCCTGAGCCAGAACCAGCTGACATCTCTTCCCGAGGAAATAGGCAGTCTGTTGAATTTGAAAAAGCTTGATGTCAGTGAAAATAGTATTGCTGCACTCCCCGATGGAATATGGAAGCTCACAAGTCTGACGGACCTTGATGTCAGCCAGAACCAGATAAAGATACTACCGGAAGATATTGGTAAATTGACAAACCTTAGCTGGCTCGACATCAGCCAGAACGAAATATCTCTCCTTCCTCATGAGATCGGGAAATTTAAAGATTTTACCGAATTTGATCTTAGTTATAATAATCTTACCTACCTCCCTGATGAGATAGGAAATATGACGAATCTGCCCATTCTCGACCTGAGCAACAATAAGCTGAAGATATTACCGGCGTCAATAGGCAAACTTATAAACCTTACAGAGCTCGATCTTAATGATAACCTTCTCGAATCACTTCCGGATGAAATAGGAAAGCT
>CAIPJU010000074.1 GCA_903865465.1 uncultured Bacteroidota bacterium | reverse complement strand
TTTGAAGCCGTTGAAATCATTGACTTTTCATGCCGATATTTCGGGGAAGTTTGATTTAAACCGGAATGAAGTTTTTAACTCTAAAGCAATCTCCACTTCAACGCCAAAATTAAACAGCGGCAACGATTTAACAGTTTGGAACACTTATTTGGCCTGTAATATGTATTTGACTTATAAAAATAGTTTTAATAACGAACACAATGTCGAAGCAACAGTAGGAACAGCAGTCGAAGAATGGAACGCAACGAAAATATCTATCGGTGGAAATAACTATGTTACTGAAGATGTCACAACTATGAATTCAGCATCCGTTTTGTTACCCGCTACTACATTTACAAACAAAGAAAGTCATGATTTAATTGGTTATTTCTGTCGTGCCCGCTATGATTATAAAAGCCGATATTTATTTAGCGCAACTGTCAGGAGAGACGGATCGTCCCGATTTGGAGTAAACAATCGTTGGGGTTATTTCCCATCATTATCTTCTGCCTGGCGTATCTCAGACGAGAAATTTATGAATTGGACAAAACCGGCGCTGGATGATGCCAAGGTCAGAATTAGTTGGGGGGTAACCGGGAATGAACGTATTGGCAACTATGACTCACAGTCAAGACTTGTTTTTGGCTCATACTATTATAATGGAGTTTCGGGCATTATTCCAAACACGACAATTGGAAATCCAAATTTAAAATGGGAAGAAACCAAACAATCAAATATCGGGTTGGATATGACATTCCTGAATGGAGCCATATCATTTGTAGCTGATTATTACATTAAAGACACCCACGATTTATTGTATAACAAATTAATCTCATTAGAATCCGGTTATGGGTTTGCCCGGATGAATTATGGTTCTATGCAGAATAAGGGTGTTGAACTTTCCCTGTCGGCAAAACCCTATAATACAAAGACATTCAGCTGGACAACAACCCTGAATTATACACAGAATAAAAACATGATTACTGATTTGCCCGAAGCAGATTATGCAAACGATATTTGGTGGATTGGGAAAGGGTATGCTGCCGGAACATTTTATGGTTATAAATACCTGGGGATTTATCAATATGATCAATCCAATGCGTGGACCGATGATTATAAGACAAATCTTATTCCGGTATTAAAAAAAGATGAGTCGGGTAATGAGGTGATGAGTGCCAGTAAAACCCCAACAGTGTTAGGGTATAATAACCCAGATGGAACACCTTATGCTGGAACAGTTCGTCAGAAAACAGTGAATGGACAGGTGTCAAAAGGAGGAGATGTTATCTGGCAAGAAGTAGTTGTTGACGGCGATGTGAATACATCAGACAGACAAGTTTTAGGAAGTGCACAACCTGTTTGGTATGGATCATGGGACAATAATCTGAAATACAAACAATTTGGACTTAACTTTTCTTTTTATGGCAGTTTTGGAAATCAAATTTATAATTCCGGTGCTCAGGTAAGAAATAAATTAGACAGTGGTAATAATATTCCACTGCCGGATGCAGTCTATAATATATGGAAATATCCCGGTCAAAATACTTATATGTATGCTTATGGCAGAGGTACGGAAAATAACCGTAGAGGAAGTAGCTTGTATATGGAAGATGGTTCTTTTATTCGATTACAATCTGTAAACCTCACTTATACATTGGATTCAAAGATAGCAAAAAAGCTCAAATTGTCTTCTTTTTCAGTCAATATATATGTAAATGATTTATTTACATGGACAAACTATACAGGGTCTGACCCCTAAGTGAATTTATCGTCAGTATTAACACCCGGAGATGATTCGGGACGCTACCCACGTAAAAGAGAATACGGTTTCGGCATAAAAGTATCACTGTAAAAAAAATGAAAATGAAAAAATCAAATAGGATATTATTATTCCCGATCATGCTCCTACTCTTGTCATCGTGCGAGGGTTTGTTAGAAAAAAATCCGATTTCGGATATACCAACAACCGATATGTGGAAAAGTCAGGATGATGCTACCGCATGGATAGCCGGAACTTATGACGGATTGCAAACTACTTTCCAATCAAATTTCTGGATTTGGGGCGAAATACGTGCCGACAATTTCAGGTCAACCGGTACTTCCACTACTTCTGCCCGAATACTGGGAAATACTATATCTGCTGACGATGCATCTACCACTACACAAGTAAACTGGTCGGATCTTTATAATGTAAT
>CAIPJU010000073.1 GCA_903865465.1 uncultured Bacteroidota bacterium | reverse complement strand
TTCATCAGAATTTAAATCAGAATAAAAACGATATCAAAATGAAAAAGAAATCAATAATAGCAGTCTTAACAGTAGTCGTGCTGGTGGGATTAATGACCATGACTCTGGCCTCCAACAAAAAGGAAATTGACAGCCGGAAGGAAGTGAAAACAACTGAGACAAATATTGCGGTAACGGTAGCCTCCGCTGAGATGAAAGAGACAAATATGGACCTTGATCTGGTTGGAACTACCCAGGCTGCCCGGGAGGTGAATATCGCCTCAGAGATTGCAGGTAAGATTGTGGAAGTAAGCTTCAGAATGGGTGATTATGTCTCAGGAGGCTATGTTTTGGCGAAAATCGATGATACTTATAAGAGGCTCGCCTATGAGAATGCAAAGCTGACTTACAATAAATGCAAGGATGATATAAGCCGTTATAAGGCTTTGCGTGAAGGAGATGCCGTATCGGATACTCAACTTCGGGATATTCAATTAGCCTATGAAAACGCTAATATTCAACTGGAAAATGCAAAAAAACAGTGGGATGATACTAAAATAACAGCTCCTTTCAGCGGATATATCACTTCCCAAAACACTGAGCTCGGAGCTTATTTAAGCGTCGGAAATGTAATCGCAGGAATTGCAGATATTTCAGAGTTGAAAGTTGTTTTTGAGGTATCCGAATCAGTAGCCTACGAACTTCAAAAGGGACAGCCGGTAAATGTTACTTCCGATGTTCACCCTGAAGCAAGATATAAAGGAACAATTTCAAACATAAGTCAGAAAGCAAGCGCTTCTCATACCTATCCGGTAGAAATAATGATTTCAAACAATGGAAAAGATAAGCTGAAAGCCGGAACCTATGTGAAAGTCAATGTAAATATGACCAGTAATGAAAAAGTACTTATGATACCACGCGACGCAATTATAAGCAGTCTGAAAGACCCTTCAGTGTATCTGGTGAGAGATAATATGGCCCAATTGACGAAAATAGATGTCGGTCGTAATTACGAATCATATATCGAAATTGTTTCTGGTTTGAAGGAAGGTGACCGGGTTGTGACGAATGGTCAGATTAACCTTACAGGCAACTCAAAAATAACTGTAATTAAATAACCCTTAGCAATCAACTTATCATGTCAATAGTAGAATCATCCATAAAGAAGCCACTAATTGTATCGATAATCTTTATCTTGCTTGCACTGGGCGGATTACTTTCATACAATATGCTCAACCTGAACCTGATGCCTAAGTTTGAGCTGCCAATGTTAACAGTTCAGACTATTTATCCCGGGGCAGGGGCATCGGAGGTGGAGACTTCGGTTACGAAAAAGATTGAAGATGCCATTTCAACTCTCGAAAACTTAAAGAAGATCACCTCGACCTCAATGGAAGGGGTATCTATCATTGCTATTACTCTTAATGAAGGAACCGATGCCAGCCAGTCTGTTCAGGATGCTCAGCGTAAGATCTCGGCTATTAAAACCGATCTTCCGACAGATGTTCTAGAACCATCAATTAATAAAGTTGCCCTCGATGAACGGGCCATCATGTCGCTTGCAGTTTCATCAACAATGCCTCCTACAGAATTTTACAAATTGGTGGAGGATCGTATTCAACCTCGTATTGCGAAGCTAAAGGGTGTGGGAGCTGTAAGAATGACCGGCGGTAAAGAACGTGAGATAAGAGTGAACATTGATGGCGAAAAACTGAAAGCCTATAAGCTCTCTGTTTTGCAGGTGCTCCAATCTATTCAGAGCGCAAATATGGAAATACCTGCGGGAAATGTTGAAAATAAGAATGTTGTTTATTCTGTACGTCTTGCTGCCAAATATTCAAATCTTAATGAACTTCGTAATACTGTAATTACAATGACTCCTAATGGAGGCAAGGTTAAAGTAATGGATGTGGCTGAGGTTGAGGATGGCCTTGCCGAACAGAAGCTACTTAACCGTATCAACGGACACGATGCTATCGGTATTTCCATCCAGAAACAGAGTGACGCCAATGCCGTGAGCGTTGCCGATCTTGCAAAGAAAGAGATGAAAGCTATCGAAGCTGAATACGCGGCAAAGAGTGTTAAATTTGAAATAGCATTTGATGATTCAGTTTATACCAGGGCTTCAGCAAACGCTGTTGTTATTGACCTGTTTCTGGCTATTCTGATTGTGGCTTTTGTCTGTTTTATTTTTCTTCATAACATCCGCAGCGCATCGATAGTTATGATTGCTGTGCCACTCTCCATTATACCGGCCTTCATAGTAATGTATGTTCTCGGTTTTTCTCTGAATATGATGTCGTTGATGGCTCTATCGCTGGTAGTTGGAATCCTTGTTGATGACTCAATAGTGGTTATTGAGAATATGTTCCGCCATATGGAGAAAGGGAAAACGAAATGGCGCGCTGCGCTTGATGGCTGTAAACAGATCATGTTCACTGCAATGGCCATAACCCTTGTGATCGTTGTTGTTTTCCTGCCAATGGCAATCAGCGGCGGATTGATTGGCAACCTCCTGAAAGAATTCGCAATTCCGATTGTAGTAGCTACCCTCACCAGCTTATTGGTGTCGTTTACTGTAACACCGATGCTGATGTCGCGTTTCGGAAATATGCCGGATGATACACGTCCTACACTTTCAGGACGGTTCTCACGCCTTGTGGAACGAACCTTTGATCTTGTAAAAAACTGGTATGCAAGAATACTGGCAGCAGGTTTAAAGCACAAGACAATCACACTTATATTTACCCTGATTTTATTTATTGGTTCCTTTGCACTGCTTACTACCGGATTTATCGGTTTCGCCTTCATACCGGTTATCGACAAGGGTGAATTTGTTGTCACTCTGGATATGAATCCTCAGGTTACTCTTTATCAGAATAACCTGATCACTATGCAGGCTGAAAAGATAATAAACAGCTACCCTGTAGTTGAGAGTGTTTACACTAACGTAGGTACCTCGGGTACAGTCATTAAGAATAACGTCACAAAGATAGATGTGAAGCTCGTGGCGAAAGAGAAGCGTAAGCTGAGTGTTGAAGAATATTCCAAACAGATTAAATCCGAAATCATGAAACAGATTCCGGGAGTTCGCGCCCTTACAACCATCGCCTCTATCAGCGGTACAACCAGTGAGCCTATCCAGCTAATTGTTCAGGGGGCCGACTATGAGCATGTTAAGAAAACAGCGGCGATGGTAATGGAGACCATGAAACATACTCCCGGAACTTCAGATGTAAAATACTCAATCGATGATCCACGTCAGGAAGTACAGGTAAAGCTTGGCCGCGAGAAGATGACAGCCCTTGGTTTATCAGTAAGTGATGTTGGTACAACTCTACGCACCTCGCTTAACGGTTACGATAAATCGAAGTACAAGGATGGTGATTTTGAATATAACATCCGTATCGGGATAGATAATTTCGACCGGACAAAGCTGGGAGATGTTTCCAAAATAAACTTCGTAAACAAGAAGGGTGAACTCATTGAGCTGAAACAATTCGCTGAAATAGGCTTTGGCCTGGGGCCTTCGGCATTAGAACGTATTGACCGTATTTCCTCTATAACAGTGAAGTCGAATGTGGACGGACGTCCTTCAGGAACGGTAGGCTCGGAAATAACTGCTGCCATAGCTGGAAAAATCCCATCTGATATCACCATCAAACCGGCCGGAATGATGGAAATGCAAAGTTCAGCCTTTGGGAGTCTTGGGACTTCCTTCGTTGCTGCTATTGTTCTGATATATTTCATTCTGGTAATACTATATAACTCATTAACCGATCCTCTCGTTGTGTTATTCTCTATCCCACTGTCAATGATCGGCGCCTTACTGGCATTAGCCCTTACAATGAATACGCTTAATATATTCAGCATTATAGGTCTTATTGTCCTTATAGGTCTTGTGGCTAAAAACGCGATCCTGCTTGTCGACTTTACAAATCACATGAAGCATGATAAAGGATACGGTACCTTTGATGCACTAATTGAAGCTGGTAAGGAACGTATGAGGCCGATCCTTATGACTACTTTTGCAATGATCTTCGGGATGCTTCCTGTGGCTCTGGCCTCAGGCGATGGTGCCGAAATGAAGAATGGTATGGCATGGGTCGTAATAGGAGGATTAATAAGTTCCATGGTACTGACTCTGATTGTCGTTCCGATTGTTTTCTATATTTTCGATCGTTTAAGGTCAAAACGGAGTCAGATTCATTGGAAGAGAATGGTTAAAAAAGTGAATCAAAGAAGAGTAGCTCTCGCAAATACAGAGGTATAATCTTTATAAACTACAGGAATGGAATTCATAACTTTAATCAGAGGCAAGTCATTAAATTCCTTTTCCAACAAGCAGGCCTTGCTGTTGGCTCTCAGGATCAGTATACCATTTAATGCTATTCTGTTGTTGGGTGTCTTTTATAATTCAAACATCGCGCTTAAGGATATTGTCGTTCCTGTAATAACTATGTTCTTAGGCAATGTTTTCCTGTTTTTCATTTTATTTGTTTTTAATTTTTATATCGTCCAACGTAAATGGAAAGCAAAAAGACACTTCTTCTTTTTATTCTTTGGTACGATTGCGATTTCCGTAGTTCTGAGCATCGCCTTCTCAAGTCTTCATATTACCACTGCCAATCAATCCAATATAAAAGAATACTTCGTATTTAATATGGTAAAAGATTTGGTTGTAGTTATGATAGTGCAAATCATTACTTTGCTTGCCGTGATGTCTCAGAGGGAAAAGGATGCTGCAGTGGAACACGAAAGGTTCAGGACGGAGAATATCCGGATCCGCTATGAAGTCCTTAAGAGTCAGATCGATCCTCATTTTATTTTCAATTCACTGAATACTCTTGATGGTCTGATCGGAAATAATGATGAAGGGGCACATAATTATCTGCAGGACTTTTCTTCTGTATTTCGTTACGTAATTAATAACAAGGAAATTATTCAGCTTTCTGATGAGTTGGATTTTACAAAATCGTATGCGACTATGATAAAAATCCGCTATGGTGATAATTTCCGAATAGAATATAATATTGACGAAAAGTATTTAAGCTGGTTCATAATGCCTATCAGCCTCCAGCTGCTGGTGGAAAATGCAGTAAAACATAATAAACTGAGTAAAAATACTCCTTTGATCCTCTCCATTGAAACTACTCCCAATGATACAATCAGGGTTAAGAATAACCTGAATCTGAAAAAAGAACCTGAACAGGGTGAAGGGACGGGCCTGGCAAACCTTACTGACCGGTACCGTCTCCTGATTCAGAAAGAGATAATGATCACCAAGACAGATGTTTTTTGTGTGGAGATCCCATTATTGAAACAAAGTGACCCGATTAAAATCTAAATTAAGTCACTTTACATAAATTTAAAACCGACTTAAAGATGATAGCTGTAATTGTAGAAGATGAACTCGTTGCCGCTCAGAAACTGCAGCGACTGATCCAACAGACAGCCGGAGATTTCCAGGTAGCTGCCATTTTGCAAAGCATCGATGAGAGCATTGAGTGGTTTTCGCTGAATGATGCCCCCGACCTTGTTTTTATGGATATTCACCTTGCTGATGGTTCGGCCTTTTCAATCTTTGAAAAAGTAAAAATATCATGCCCGGTAATTTTCACCACGGCCTATGACGAATATGCCCTGAAGGCTTTCGAAGTCAACAGCATCGATTACCTGCTAAAGCCAATCAATGAGAAGGGTTTTGACCGTGCAATTACAAAGTTCCGAAACCTTGTGAGCACAAAAGCAAGCAATAATCAGCTGATCCCTGATATACTTGCAGCCATCAGCGAAGCCAGGACGGTTTATAAATCAAACTTCTTAATACCTCATAAGGATAAGCTCATTCCTCTTGCAACCGACAAGATAGCCTGCTTTTATTCTGAGAATAAAATGGTGAAAATATTTACACTGGACCAGCAGACCTATTACATGGACAATTCACTTGAGGATATCTTCGTTAAGCTTAACCCTAAAGCATTTTTTCGTGCAAACAGGCAGTATATTGTTTCGCATGAAGCCATAAAAGATATTTCAGTTTGGTTTGGCAGCAAACTGTCTATAAACCTGAAAGTTCAGGTACCTGAGAAAATAATTGTCAGCAAAGCCCGTGTTCCTGAATTTAAGGCCTGGTATACCAAATAATTTCAGGTTGTTTCTCATTGAAATTATCTTTCTGACACCCTTGCTATAACAAATTCCAAATCATGTTTAGTCCCTGATAAATCGTTTTCTGTCATCAGTAGTTCATTCTACATCGATTGAAAGAATATCAGTTCAGTTTTATAAATAAATTTGAGTATTAAAATATTGATTCAATCAATACTTTTTTTGATTTTAATTCCTTTTACAAACATTCCTAAGCTCTATTTCAATGGATAGCGAAAAGATCAGTAATGACGAATCAGGAAAGAAACCTTTCTCAAGAAGGAGTTTCCTGAAAACGACTGCCGCCGCTTCAGCGGCTTTAACAATTATCCCAAGTGTTGCTATGGGAAAAACGCTTGGTCATCAGGCGCCCAGCGATACCCTGAATGTTGTCCTCATCGGATCAGGAAACCAGGGTTCGGGCGATATTACAAGCATTTGCAAACCAGAAGTGGCAGCCGCTGCTCAGGGTGGCTTTGCGATGGCATCCAAACCGGGAACCGAGAAACTGGTCGGCGTTTGCGATGTTGACTGGGGATACGGACCAGTTCAGGGCACATTCGCCAAATATCCCAGCGCCAAAAAATACAAGGACTGGAGAGTCATGCTCGACGAAATGGGCAAATCGATCGATGCGGTGGTTGTTGCCACAGCCGACCATAGCCATGCAAATCCGACTGCTACTGCTATTACAATGGGCAAGAATGTTTATACTGAAAAACCTCTTACCCATACCATTTACGAATCACGCCTTCTGACAAAGCTTGCCAAAAAATATGGTGTTGCCACCCAGATGGGAAACCAGGGTTCTTCGGGTGATGGCGTCCGCCAGGCATGCGCATGGGCATGGGCAGGTGAAATCGGTGAAGTCCGCAAAGTCGATGTATGGTCGAGCAGGCCAATATGGCCGCAGGGACTCGACACTCCTGTCGATGTCGAGAAGCCGCCAAAAGATCTCGACTGGAACCTATGGATTGCCCATATGCCTTTCCGCCCCTATAACAAAGCTTACACTCCCTGGAACTTCCGCGGATGGTGGGATTTTGGAACAGGCGCTTTCGGCGATATGGCTTGTCATAACATGCATCCTGTTTTCAAAGTGCTCCAGCTTGGTTACCCAACAAAAGTTCAGGGACAGTCAACAACACTGAAAAAAGATGCATGTCCTCATGCACAGATCGTGAAGATGATCTTCCCTGCCCGTCCGAATCTTCCTCAGATGGGCTTGCCCGAGGTTGAAGTTACCTGGTACGACGGTGGTTTCCACGCTATGATCCCCGATGTGCTTCCTAACGGAAAAACATGGCAGGGCGAAGGTTGCGCCATCTACGGAACAAAAGACACCCTTATCCTGGGAAGCCATGGCACTGCTCCTTACCTCCTCTCAGGGAGAACTCCTAATTCTCCTCAGGTATTAAGAGTAGTTCCCGAGAACAACCATTATCTCGACTGGGTTGCTGCATGCAAAAATCCTGATCTTCGCGATAAAACAGCGTCACATTTTGGTGAAGCAGGTCCATTTAATGAGATCGTTCTTATGGGTGTACTGGCAGTTCGTCTCCAGAAACTGAACAGGATTCTCGACTGGGACGGACCAAACATGCAGTTTACCAACATCACTGCTGATGAGAAAGTCTCCACATGGTCGGAGATGTTCGATATCGGCAAGATGATGGCTGCGGCCAATGCTGCTGCCAAGACAGCCGGTGGAGCAAAGGGTGCCGCTCCTGCTGCCCCTGCAGGTTTCCCTGGGGGTCCCGGACAGGCTGACCCAAGTGCCAGAAACGTGAAGGAATTTGTTTCCGGAATGATAAAACATGATTATCTGAATGGTTTCAAACTTCCGGATATGCCGGCATAATTAAAATATAAATCTCAGGTTGGTTTCAGGAGGGTGTTTAAATTATATCAGAACACCCTCCTTTTTTGTTTACAGACTCCCTTTCATTACCTTTGCTCTTCAATAGAAAATATTAATAACTGTCATCTTATCAAATCTTTATGAAAAATGTTGTTGGTCTGTTTTTCAGGTATAGAGTATGGTGGCATGTTTTTTTCTGGATTGTATGGTATTTCTTCTACATCATAACATACAGTAATGAAGTCATTGAAAAGGCACAATTCATTCAGAACCTTTATCTTCTGCCTGTAAGAATGGCAGGGGTTTACCTGTTTAT
>CAIPJU010000072.1 GCA_903865465.1 uncultured Bacteroidota bacterium | reverse complement strand
TTTATTGAATCGTGTTGCATTATCAACCGAATTATCAAAGGATTATTTCAAAATTGGTTGCAGGATGTTAGAAAAATCAATCGAAGATTTTGACAAAACTAATCTTGAATGGCTTCAAAATGTAATTTATAACAGGGGTAATTCTGATAATGAACAATTACAAATGGCAGCGTAACAACATTAATCATAATAAAATTAATAACATGGTACTTATATTATTTGAACAACCATCCTCAGCAACACAACAACAAGGCCCAATTAAATATGATTTGCCTGATGGCTCTATCATATTCAATGGTGACAATCTTGATGTATTAAAAACATTACCGGATAATTCACTTGATTCAATTGTCACTGATCCCCCTTATCATTTGACCTCAATTAATAAACGTTTCGGGAAAGAAAATTCTGCCCCAAATAAGTTTGGAACTGATGGAGCATTTCAACGAGCATCAAAAGGGTTTTTAGGTAAACATTGGGATGGTGGTGATATTGCTTTTAGACAAGATGTTTGGAAAGAGTGTTTACGTGTTTTAAAACCGGGAGGTCATTTATTAGCATTCTCTCACAGTAGAACCTATCACAATATGGCTGTTGCAATTGAAGGTTCTGGTTTTGAAATCAGGGACCAATTAATGTGGATTTATGGACAAGGATTTCCGAAGTCACATAATATCGGAAATGGTTTAGGAACAGCACTGAAACCAGCACATGAGCCAATAGCAATGGCGAGAAAACCTTTATCAGAAAAAACGGTTGCAGAAAATGTAATAAAATGGGGAACTGGTGCAATCAATATTGATGATTGTAGAATTGATTATAAAAACGAAAATCATAGAAGTGGTGGGTTTAAAAACGGATATAAAGGGAGTATAGAATTTGCTGGTCAAATAAATTTTAGCATGAGAAGTATGGATGCAGAAGAAATTCAAGAAAGATGTGGGACTGGACGATTCCCATCAAACTTAATACTTAGTGATGATGGTAATGAGGCTTGGAGAAAATTTTTCTACTGTCCAAAAGCATCAAAAAAAGATAGAGATTCAGGATTAGATGATCGGCAAGAAAATAAAGTTAATGATGGCCGAATTGCATCAATGGATACCCCATTCCAACGTGGTGAAACTTTAAGAAAGAATACTCACCCTACAGTTAAACCAACAGCGTTAATGCAATACTTGGTTCGTCTCGTTACACCTAAAAATGGGACCTGTACTGATGTGTTTTTTGGTAGTGGATCAACAGGAAAAGCATGTATCCGTGAAGGATTCAAATTCATTGGGATCGAGAAAGAAAAAGAATACTTCGATATAGCAGTTAAAAGATGTGAAAGTGAATTAAATCAAAATAATTCAATGGCAGCGTAACAACATTCATCAATTATAAAATTTAAAAAACATGGAAACAGTATTAGCACAACAGGTAACAAATTTTAGTATGCAACAATCAGATGCAATTAAAATCGGGAAACAAAAAAGAGAACGTATGATCTTATTAGTATCAAACATTACTCAATTACACCAAGAAGAAAAGTACAGTAATCTTTATATCTACTCCCCTCCCGGTCTTGGAAAAACATTTACGGTAACTGAATATTTGAAAAATTCCCAGTTACAATATTTCCCGGTATCGGGTAACACATCAATGTTCGCTTTCGGAATACAATTAGCCGTAATCAATTTTTTGAATCCTGAAATGTTACCAGTCATCATCTATGTAGATGACTGCGATGAAATTTTCAAAAACGATCAGAACTGCAACGCAATGAAGAAAGTTCTCGATGCAGAAAAAAGTTTCATTTATGAAAAATCGCTGGCCAGCCAATGGAATAATATGAGTGATGTTCAAAGACAAGCAATCGAAAATATTAGACCAGAAGCGAAAATGGGAATTGTAGTTCCATCACTTAACATGCGATTCATATTTACATCGAATTTCCAATTGCCAATTGATGATGAGGTAGCAGAAGCAAGAAAGAAAAGCAAAGGGAAAGCTATCTTATTAGCTCACCGTAATGCTATCAGAAGCAGATGTAAGGTTGGCGATTTTGATTTAACCCCAAAAGAACAT
>CAIPJU010000071.1 GCA_903865465.1 uncultured Bacteroidota bacterium | reverse complement strand
CTTTGGTTTAAATTCTCATTAACCCTAATCTCACGAAAGTAACAAGCAATGGTTTCCAATCTTTTTTGACTCTCTGGGGAAATTTTATGCTTCATTGGTAAAGGTTTACCGATATAAATACTGCACAATTGATTATGATTCCATGTGTACAATAAATAGCAAAATATGCTATGTATATATACAAGAAACAAGGTTTAAAGCAATCCTTTCAATGATGAAACAGTTAATTTTACGCTAAAACACTTCACAAAAGACCAAAAAATTGATTTTTTATATAAAAAATAGGCATATACCTCCCACACGTATGTTTTCTTACCTGTTTATGTAATTGAAAACATAAATGACCAACTATGCAATTGATTTTTGTTGATGTTTAAAATTTTTTCGAATCTTATCAATGGTTGAATTGCTACAACGGCAACGATATGCAATCTCTTGGGTGCTATATCCATATTCCAAGTCTTTGATGATCATTTTAGATTTTGGTTTGTTTAAGAATTTTACGATAGATTCTGTGGTACCTACCCTTCTGCCAGAATATTTAGCTTCTATCTTAGCCTTGGCAATCCCTTCACGCTGTCGTTCCTTGATCATCTTCTTTTCAAAATCTGCCATGATCGACAAGATGGAGAGCATTAGTTCGCTGAACATGTCGGATTGACCATTTTCGGTAATGTTTTGAAAATTTGGGTTTCGGCAAACTACTCTGATACCCTTTAAAGTTAAATCCTTCCATAATTGCAAAACAGAAATGGTGTCTCTGCCAAGACGATCAATCGAATGAACCTCCAAGTGTGTTAATTTCTGATCATCAATCAGTTTTTTAATCTGTGAGCCCTTGGGTCTTTCGAATAGTGGTATGCTTCCACTACATTTATCAGTAAACACATAATCAAAATTTTCAAGGTTATCCATTTGCCTGGCCTCATTTTGGTCTACTGTTGAAATTCTCGAATAAAACACCCTCATAATGTTACTATTTATATGTAGTAAATAATGATGCTAATATAGTAACATTTATCGAGATTACCAAAGGTTTTATGAAAGAAATATATTACTGTTGAGGGTGTACCCTATATGAGTAATAGGAAGCAAATTAAGTATGAAAAGAATCATTGAAGGCTTGTATCTGGCTATATACATACCTCTCCACCGTTAATGGTACTTCAAATGACTGTTGGTTTATTTAGTAAGTATTTAGCAAATTAAACTCTCCAAAATGTCCTCTTATTGGATACTTCACCCAGAGAATGCCCCTTTAATATAGGTGGTACCTGGTAATATTGATGAAATCTTTTACAATTGAAATTTTAGGAAAATTCTATCAGACAGAAAATGAATATAAAATTACGATTGAAGAACCTGTATCATAAAATTATATGAAGACCAATAACAAAATATTTACGAATTAGCACTCATTTGAAGTCGAACAAATCCCTCATTTCAACTTCCAACCCTTTGGCAATTTTCTCAAGCGTACGTATTGTAGGATTGACTTTCCCTGTTTCAATTCTTCTCAAGAATGCATCATCTATATCAGCTTTAAACGCTAAATCCACCTGCCGCAAACCAGCATTATTCCTTAATTGAATTATCCTTCCACCAAGCTTATGCGGCAAATCATTGGTACACATAACTTCTTTCGTAATATGTGTAGCAAGGTATGGTGAGTCGAAAAAATAATTCAGGACGTATACGTCCTGAATTATTTTCATATATTTACACCAACTTAGGACATATAAGTCCTGCTTGTTGGATATAGATAGAGGCACATCTTGATTATTGGACTTAACACTAGACCATTGAAAAAAATCGTTATGTTAAAAACTGAATTTACATTGACGACAAATCTTCTACCAGAATATCAAAGACAAGAAAATTATATGTTGACTTATCTTGCTTTTAAAACATGAGAGGGTTCACCGCTGCCTCAAAAGTAACAAATAGCACTCTTGCCACACCTGAAATATTTATAACCAGCATTAAATCCTCGATACCAACTCAACCCATACAACTTAACCAAAATTATATGTCACAAACACTAAAATCAGATCAAATTATCAGACTTGACAATTCGGGGATTAATGATCTCAATGATTTATGTATTGTAATTACAGCAAGTCCCATGAAATTTTCAAGGTTTTTTGGTCTATCCACTAAAATTAATAAATCTGTATGTATGTTATTTGGATCTATTTTTGATAAAAATAATGATTGTGAAGTTATTACTGAACGTTATGAATGTCAAGATATAAAATTTGAAAAAGACTCGCAATATGCCAATAATGATTCGAATTATAGTTCTCTGACTATTAGTTTGGAGCTTAATAAATTACGAAATAAGTTTAACAAAATTGTATTTTCATGTCCATATGCTGAATATAATAATAATGCATTTAAAACTGGCACTTCATATATTTTACCATCATATTTTCAAATATGTTTATATAAAGGCTTAAAGTCTTCGTCCGAAAATTTATTAGGATCTTTTGAAATTCCAAATTATACTTTTGAAATTTTGAAAAAAGATACTTCAATTTCAAGTAAACAGTTTCTTAATGTGTTAGGTTACTTAACTCTAAATTCAGCCAATATTGAATTTGCCTGCATTGGAAAGCAATTACCTAGTAATTCTTTTGGTTTTTCAGAAATCCTCGATACGAGAGAATACTATGAATTAATTGGTTCTTTAGATGTTTTTGATGCATGGAAGGCAAAAGAAGAAAAAGAGAGGATAGAAGAGCTTGCGAGAAAAAAGCAGAAAAAATTAGAGAAGAAGGAAAATAAGAAGCTTAAAGAAAAGTAGGTACAATGATCAATTCAATTTATTATACACCTATATATCAGCCTATAAAATCTAGTAAATCAACAGCTTATAAGAAATAAATGAATTTATACAGACCTAACTGGACTTGTGGAAGATACCATAAAAGCGAATCGAACAGTTATTCTCTGCTTTACAACCTCATTGAGGGTATGGCCTATTTTTTTGAAGATGAATCTGCCAATATTATTGGTTCGATATTAGATCAAGAAAGAAATGTACAAATTTCTCTAGAGTCAATTAATGAAACTACAGGCAATCAATTTACTGAAGATGAAGTGATTGAATTTTTTAACGAATTGGTATCATGTGGATTACTTACGGATGGGATTCTCTCTCCTGAAATAATTTCGAATAATCGGAAAATCATCGGTCTGCAACGAAAATGGAATTCACTTCAAATAGAAAAAACGGTTCAGGAAAGGCTTCCTTTTCATCAGGAAGGTGCTGAAAATGCTTATATGGAAATATTGGAGAAATCAAATATTCCAATGGCTGTTATGTTTGAGCTTACCTACAACTGTAATGAACAATGCATTCACTGTTTTAATCCAGGTGCAGCCAGAAACGATTTGGAGATTTCGGAACGGAACAATCGGTTAGAGTTAAATTTAGCGGATTATACCAGAATTCTTGACGAACTTAAAGATTTAGGCGTTGTCAAGATTATTTTAACTGGTGGTGACCCTTTCGTGAAGAGAAATATATGGGAATTAATTGAACTAATCTACCAAAGAGATTTTGCTTTAAGTATTTACACCAATGGTCTGAAATTAGTTAATCGGGTCAATCAATTGGCACAATATTATCCTCTAAGTGTTGGACTTTCGGTTTATAGTGCAAATAATGAAATCCACGACAGTATAACAAGGGTAAAAGGTTCATTGGTTAAAACATTGAAGGTGGCTGATGAATTAGGAGATTTCGGGATACCTATCGACTTTAAGTGTCCAATAATGAAACACAATGCCACAAGTTATTTTACGGTGGCAGATTTGTCAAAAAAGTATGGTGCATCAGCCCAATTCGATGTCAATTTAACAGATTCATTAGACGGAGATACTGCCATTTCGGAACAATTACAGGTTGGTGATGAACTCCTTGAAATAATCCTTCGTGATCCCAATGTCCCTTTGTATGTGGGAATTGAAGCACCCAATTATGGTAATCAAGAAAGAGATATGGCTCATGTTTTTTGTGGTGCAGGTATCAATATTTTGAATGTAACTCCTGAAGGTAATCTGACACCCTGTAATTCCTACCCAACTCAATTCGGCAATCTAAAAGAAAAATCGCTTATCACTATTCTAAAAGAATCCAAACAGTTACAAATAGTGAAAAATGCCATTGTTCATGAGTATGAGCAATGCGGCACAAATGAAAGGTGTGGATACTGCAATCGGTGCCCTGGACAGAGTTTTATTGAGCATGGAACCCCATTTAAATCAAGTAGTGCCAATTGTAGAATTTCGAACGTAAGAATGAATTTAGCCACTAAACTAAAAAATGGAATAGATCCTCTTCAAGGTAAATCAATTGAAGAAAACATTAAATCACTTAACATTGAGACTATTAGAGTAACTTCAAAGAAAACAGGCAGAAATTACAGAAATGCCGAAATCATTGCTCATAAATCATAAAAAACAGGTTAATTATGCTCACCTATTTAAGTAGTATGAATTTTTAAACATTTCATTTATGAAAAAATCACTTAAAATTAGCCGTGCCTCGAGCACTGTATCAACTAAAGGATGTCCAAAAGCAACTCAATCACAGTGTGGAATCAATTACAGGACATAATTAATTAAAAGAATGGAGTGCAATGCTTGTCAACTGCACTCCATTTATAACAATTACAGTTCTTTTGGAAAGATTATCAATTGAAGTATGACTATCTAAAGAGATGATTTATGTATGAACAAAAAAAAATACCAAATGGAAGCAGACGTGTTAAACTTTATTGAGATTGAAATTTCATTTTATTTCCCAGTATTACTTGATTTAATGAAAAATGATCACAACAGCATGTGGACGATTGCATTTGAAAAGATATTTCATGATGTAAAATATGCAATATTTTTAAAGACAAGGCAATATTATTATGACAAATGTGGTTCTCGTCGGGAGGATATTTCGTTTATATCAGAAAATCTTAACTCACATTTTAATCAGTTTAAGAGCGACTATCAAAAGTAATATTTCGTAGCATTGAACACCTACGATAATACAAAATCCATCCAATTAATGAATTAGTACTTTTATCGTATCGTCAAATGAAAATCAAACAATATAAACAATCGGAACATGGGACAGTTCATTTATGACCGATCTGGTCGTCAGATTGGGAGAGTAGATGGGAATTATTATTATAATGGCTCTGGATCACCTTTAGGACGTGTAGAAGGTAATTTTATCTACAATGGATCGG
>CAIPJU010000070.1 GCA_903865465.1 uncultured Bacteroidota bacterium | reverse complement strand
ATGTACATTTGTGAAAGGCAAAACGGGAAAGGTTGATGAAATTGTCTGGCACCAGAGCGATAAAAACTTCCCGGGAACACGAGCTTCTGAACCTAAACCGCTGACATTAAAAGAACTGCAAAGCTACACTGGTTTGTATGAAATTCCCGGATTGAATTCAACATATACAGTTTTCGTAAAAGACAGTGCCTTGTTTTTGACCTTACCCAAGACATTCAAAGTCTTCAATATGTATCCTGACATTAAACTGACATACAGGGGAGGTGACATATTTTTCGGAAGGCTTGATAAGATCGTCTTTAATAGAGACAGTCAGGGTAAAATTAAGTCATTTGTGATTAATGACGTAGGCAGACTCAGGAATATCGAATTTTTGAAAAGGGATTGATGTCATTGATTCCCCTTTGCGGGCGGCTTATGTGTTTGCAGCTTATATTTTGAGGAATCTTAACAAATATAGTATTAACACTGGTTCAGCTTGATTTTCAAAATCTTTTTCTCAACTGTAAATACACCCGGTCATATTTATGGTTTCCTTCAAAACAGAGCTCATTATTCAGAGAAAACGACATCGTTTTTAAAAAGAGCCACATAACACTGAATTCTCCGGTATGTTGAATTGTGTGGGATAAAGATTCAGAAAGTTTATAATCGAGATAGCGATAACCACCTGAAATCTGAAGTTTCCCCTGCATTAAATCTTTTGAGATCAATGCCGAATATGTTTTGCTGTCGATATAAGCCGATTGTAAATATGATGCTGAAAGTCTTGCCGAAATACCAATTAACGGGATATGATAACTCGAGATATAGCCGCTAAAATTTAAGGTTTTCTTCGGATCAGACCTCAGATAACGATATCCAGATTCAACTCCCAGATTAATATTGTCATTAATCCTGTAGTTTAAGCCCAACCTGTAGCTTCTTCTCATTTCGTTCTCGACAGTCAGTCCGATCAGGGATTTGAAGCTTTCATAATATACCGGATTCTTACGTGCATCATAGGATCCGGTAAGAGATAATCTGTTCGATATCCTGAACCTGGCGGAAAAAAAGAGGGAAGTAAGGCTAAAGGTGTTTTTTGGCAGGCTGTCTTTCAGCTCAAATAAATCGGCTTCAACAGAGCCCGTTAGTGAAAGCCATCTTGAAAGGGAGCTTGAATGAAAATAGCTGAGAAACCGCCTGTCGGTTTTTCCATTATTTGTCTGCTGAACTATAGCAAGTGTATTGTTAATATATCCTGAGCTGCCTGCTGAATTATACCCTATCCATCCTCCGTACTGAAGAAGTTTTGGATTAAATCCGTAATTGGCATAATCAGGCCGGAAGCCCGCAAGACCACCGAGGCTCAGATTTCCTATTCTTTTTACGGCCTGGATTCCATCAGTAGCTCCTGCACCTGAAATTTCGCTATTAATCTTTCTCCCCACTGAAAAATATGATGATTTATTAATATCATATCTTACCGACAGATCATATATTTTCAACGCGCTGAAAAGATCTTTTTTCACACTTTCCCAATCCCCTGCCTTATGCCGGAATGATAAGTAAGCTGAAACAGAAACCTTTGATGAAGCCAGGTTTCGTGCATCGAGAGAGAGAGTATAACGGAACTGATTTGAATTTGCTGCTGAGGTATTGGAAAGAGTTGAATATGAAAATGCAGAAATATATCCCTTAATCATTTGCCTCGTTTTCAGAGCTGACGTTTTTTTCGACCCAATGGTGTCACGATTCACTGTTGGAATCCTCCCACTGACGTCAGGCTGAGGCTTTTTCGATCCTTGCCTGATTTTAGGATTCTTCTTTGCAATCATTACTGCACCGATTGCAGGAAGATCTGAGGTAAGGAGTGTGCACAGGCAGGATGTTGATGAAAGATTTATTACTTTGAGAAGGGTTACTTTACTGCCATTGGAGCCGGCAACCAGGGTATCCCCTGCAGAGATTCCTGAAGTTGTCTGGAATTTGACATAGACATTCCTGGAACTTAAAAACGAAACAGTACCCTTCATGCTATTGCCGCTGGGCTGGGCAATGGAATGGTAACTTATTAACAGGAAAGAAAATATGACAAAAATTCTTCTCATTTCTTGTTTCAATTGGTTGTCCCCCGGGGATGACAGTTCAGGCAGGCTGTGCTTGTATATGAATATCCTGTCCGGCCCTGGTGCGCATTATCCATATCCGTTTTGTTGTGGGTATGACACGAGATACAGGTAAAAGAGGCATATGAGGAAGCGTTATCGTGACAATCAGCGCAGGTTGTCCATGCTCCGTTGTGTCGCCCTGAATAGATAGGGAAGAACTGGCTGTCGTGCTGAGCGTAAGTTGCAGGCTGCCAGCCAGGATTGGTCGTGTGGCATTGTGTACAAACGGTAGAGAAGGCCAGAACGGAATGGGAAGGATTGGCAGTGTTGGTATAATCAGTTTTATGGCAGGTATAGCAATCGGTGGATATAGCAGAGTAATTTCCATTTGTGTGGCAGGCATTGCAGGTAACAGCAGCATGTCCGAGTGTAAGCGGAAATTTGCTGTGATCGTAAGTTGCAGGGGTCCATCCGGGGTTTGTAGTATGACATGTAAGACAAACGGTTGGAAAACCTGCTGTAACATGATTTGGATTATTCGCCGCTACATAGTTAGCCTGGTGACAGGCATAACAATCGGTTGGGGTGGATGCATAATTCCCGATGCCCTTGTGACAATCTGTGCATGTTGGTATAGAATGGCCGAGTGTAAGGGGAAATTTGCTGTGATTAAAGGTCGCCGGTTTCCATCCGATATTGAGAGTATGACATGTTGAACATGCGGTTGAAAAGCCTGCCAGATTATGATTTGGATCAGTCGAGGTATCATAATTCGATTTATGGCAGCTATAGCAGTGGTGTAATTTCCTCCCTTGTGGCAATCTGCACAGGCAGGAATAGAATGTCCCAACACAAGGGGAAATTTGCTATGATCAAAACTGGCAGGTTTCCATCCTGGGGCAAGGGAATGGCAAAAGCTGCAAACCTGTGAAAACTGCGAAGTTACATGGTTAGGATTGGTAGTGCCGGTAAAATCATTTTGATGGCAGGAGTAACAGGCCGATGATAAACCTGCGTAACTTCCCGGTTTGTGACAGGCACTGCATGCGAGTGAAGAGTGGCCCAGCTGAAGCGGGAAAATATCGTGGTTAAAAGCAGTTCCTGTCCACCCGAATGAATTTACTTTATGGCAGCCTTCACAATCCTGTGAAATTCCGGATTTCTGGTGATCGGGATTGGTAGTTGCCAGGTAGTCCTGCCTGTGACAATCAATGCAGTTTATTCCTGCAACATCAAAGCGGACAAGACTTTCGGATTTATGACACTGGATGCAGTCGGCAGTTCTGTGAGCGCCAAGCAGGGGAAACCTGGATAAGTTGTGAATATCAATAATATTGCTCACGAGCCATGATTCAGAGGAATGGCAGCGGCTGCAATCGCCTCCTGTTGTACCCTGGTGAATGTCGCTGTGACAATCGAAGCAGTTTGATCTGGCTTCCGAAAAGATTAGTGTTTTGTGGCATTGCCTGCAATCAAGCCCTGAGTGTTGGCCTTTCAGCTTCATGGCTGTCTTGTTGTGATCGAAGGAGTAAATCTCCCTGTCGAGAAACCAGCCTTTGGAACTGTGACATGTACTGCAGCTTATTCTGAAGTCAGCTCCATGGGGCGACTTGGTTTGCTGATTCATGAATGACATGAATAGCAGAATAATCAGGAATGACAAGATTCGCATGTGAATAAATTTAGTTTATACTTTGTGTAATAAACTGAACCTTCCTTTACTGGCTTATGACATTTTATACAGGGGACATTTACATGTTTTCCGTCGAGTTTAAAGGCAGCATTATCGTGATTGAAAAGAGTCGGTTTCCACTCTTTGCTTGAATGGCAGGTTGAACACTCGGTAATGCCTTTCTTTTCAAACTGACGGTTATGAATATCAGAGTGACAATCAAAGCATCTCACCGGTAGTCCTGAAAACTTCTGCACAGGATTATTCGCTTTATCTTCCCTGAAATGACATAGCCTGCACGATTGCTTTTCATGTGCACCTGTCAATAGGAATGATGTCTTGGAATGGTCGAAATTTACTGCTGACCATGCTGATTCATCATGGCAATTTTTGCACTCCCCGTTGGGATAATATTTCAGCGGAATAAAATTCAAATGGATATCCTTATGACAGTCTTTGCATCTTTTCCCTATATTCCTGAAACTCCATTCCTTTTCACTTTTGTGGCATTCAATGCACGGAACAGCCAGATGACTTCCTTTCAACGGGAAAGCGCCCTGGTTATGCTGCTCGAAAGTATAGACGAAAGAGCTGAATCCTTTGACATTATGACATAACGAACAATCGGGAGATACCCCATTCACTGCAAATTGTTTTTTATGATAATCAGAATGACAGTCGTTGCATTTGTCATGCCTGATCGGATCGGTATACTTTGTCTTATGACACACCGTGCATGAAATTGATAAATGTTTTCCCTCAAGAGGAAACTTAGTCCGGCTGTGGTCAAAACCTTTTATAGCTTTTACTGAAAGGAATGACTCTTCATTATGGCACCTTGCACAATCCTGCCCGAATTTATTCTGGTGGGGATCTTTATGGCAATCGGTACATGCCCCAAATTTTAAACTCTTGAATTCCTGGAACTTTTTCCCGTTATTGACAGTAATCCTGTGACATTTTTCGCATGCAACATTCCCATGCTTTCCTTTTAACTGAAACCTGGCATTTGTATGGCTGAATGAAGGAGCCGGTTTGAAATAATCGGGATTATGACATTTAAGACACTCCCCTGAAAGTGAGCTCCTGTGGTAATCCTCATGGCATGAAAGACACTCCCTGTTTAATCCAAGATATGTACCTGCTTTCCCCTTTAGCAATTCATCCTTTATATGTTTTATACTATGGCAGTCGGTACATTCTTTTTTTGAATGTGGAACTGAAAGAGTGTAACCAGTCAGAGTGTGATTGAATGATTTAATATTAAGGCTGACAAGACGGAAGCTCCTGCCGTGATGTTCACTGTGGCAGTTAAAACATTGTTTTTCTTTTACAGTGGCAGAGGAATGATATCCTGAATTCTGATTTATTCTGGTCAGTAGTTCCTTGTGGCAATCAAGACATTTGTCTGATGAAACCTTATTACCAAGAACATGACATTTAGTACAGTTCGACAAGCCTTCCAGCTTTGAATGGGGAGTTGATAGCTCACCCGGTGAAAGCTGACCAAACAGGGTATTGCTTAAGGAAATAAAGCATAATATAGCAATATAGTTCTTCATTCAATGCTTCATAACAGTTTCGCCGAACTTTGTAGTAATTTTAATTCCTGCTTTCCCAAGGAATTGAGAGGGCAGTTCACCCCCTGCAAAAATATAAATCAGGTCATTTTTTAAATGCTCTGTTTTGCTAGCACCTTCAGTTGACAGGGTAATAATATTGTCCTCGATTGAAACTACTTTTGAATTATATTTTATATCAACTTTCCCTTCAGAAACGGCATTTGTCAGAGCAATATTGTTGTCGGGTTTGATCCTGTTGAAGAAAGCACCTCTATAAGATAATGTAACCCTGTTGGCATCAGCCAGCAAGAGAGCAGATTCCACGGCTGAATCGCCTCCCCCCACGACAAGAACATCTTTGTTTAAAACATCCTCCGGTTCGAGCAGCCTGTAGGCAACTTTCTCCTTAAGTTCACCCGGGACATTCAGTTTGCGCGGAGTTCCCCTCCTACCGATTGCCAATAATACTGAGGCGCCGTTATAAACAGTCCCATTTTCAACCTTTACATTGAAAATTCCATTTATTGCATCGACTGCTTCAACTTTTGAATTCTCATTGATAGTAATATGATTTTTTGTAAGGACAGTTTCCCATAAATCAAGAAGCTCGGTCTTTGTCGTTTCGAAGAGTTTTATTTTGCCATAAAGAGGAAGGTCCATGGGTGAAGTCATCACTATCTTTTTCCGGGGGAAAGTAAATACGGTACCACCCAAAGTATCCTGATCGAGCACCAGGAATTTGAGACCGTTTTTCTTTGCCGTAAGAGCCGCAGAAATCCCCGCCGGGCCAGCTCCGACAATTATCAGGTCATATGAAGCATCATGGGGCCTTTTGATCGACTTTGAAATGTTTTCGGAAGCCTGCCTTCCCTGTTCAACGGCATTCTTAATGAGTCCCATTCCCCCTAACTCGCCTGCAATAAAAATTCCGGGGACATTTGTCTCAAAATTCCTGTTGATATGAGGAAGATCCACCCCTCTCTTCTCAGTTCCGAGCCTCAGGCTGATTGCCTCGGTAGGGCAGGCAAGGAAACAGGCTCCATGGCCTATGCAGAGGGAGGCATTTATTATAGTTGCCTTACCGTTTCTTATTCCAAGGATATCATGTTCAGGACAGGCTGAAATACAGGCACCGGTCTGGATGCAACTATTAACATCAACATAAGGGTGAAGTGAAACAGGCTCATGAAGTCCAGCAGCTTTAGCTTCTGCTATTTTTTCCTCTACCCGCCTCGATTCACGCCCCTTCTTCCTGAGATAAATGGCAATTACCGCAATACATAGTAAAATAGCAGAGGAATAAATTATAATATTTTCTAACGTCGTTTCCATATCAGAAAATCCATCGGTAACCAAAGAGAACGGTAATAGCAACATGGATGACCATAATAATAATCATAACCAGGGCGAAAGGGAGATGTGCAACATGCCAGTATTTGAATAATTCCTGCATCAGGCTGAGACGATCAATTTTTCTGTTTAGTTTAAGGTCATCTTTTATAAACCCGATAATTGTTATTATTTCTTTCCTGGGAATATTTTCAAATATCAGTTCTTCCCTTATTTCTCGGATTTTCTTCCTGTCGCGGGCTGCACTTTTAATAATACTTTTTAAGAGGTTGCTTTCATACAGGCCGACTCTTCTTTTAACTGAATTGGAAATTAGGCTGAAACACTCCTCATTAAGATTGTAGTTATTCCTGATCGTAACCGCAACATCACCCCTAATTTCCCTTATTTCATTCTGTGTTAGCTCTCTGCCTTCTTTCGTATGAGGAATCTGAATATAAATGAAACGGCCTATAATGCCACTCATAAATACTGCTACCATGCTCCAGAAGCTGATAGCTACCAGCCCTCCGAATTTCAGGGCGGTATGAAAAATTATAAGGAGCGGGCCGAGGGTGCAGAGAAAGATATGCACTTCCAGCCAGTGTTTTAATAATCCAAGTCGTGAAAATATACGGTACCTCTTGCGTGCCATGTAGGTTCCCATTCCGGTAATCATCAGAAACGATCCCACTATCCCAAGCCCGTGTCCGACACTGCCGCTTGGCTTTAGGGATTCATGCAGGGGATGATAAAATCGTTCTCCAAGATCAGTTTTATAATAGTTAAGTCCGTTAATAAATAAGAACATAAAGGTTATCAAAACAACAAGGATCAAAAGTGAAATAAACAGGAAATGCGCAGTTTTTGACATAGTTTAT
>CAIPJU010000069.1 GCA_903865465.1 uncultured Bacteroidota bacterium | reverse complement strand
GTTGATCCTTGCCGGGTCAATTCCCCTGAGCGAGACCTCAGTTACATCGCAGTATTCTGAAAATCTCCGGAAGTTACTCCCGATGAAACTACCTCTGCCAGTTATCAGGATTCTGGACACTCTGATTTAATTTTGGCATGAACTCAAATATTTTCAAGAAATACTTTGAATAAATATTGAAGTAATTAGTACGCATTCCATTCTCCCTGCTCGCTCTTATTATCTCCTTGTTTAAAATCAGATTACTCATCACCGACCTGTTACTGATCCCTCCTGTTCTCATAAAAACCATGGGCCCTTTGAGATATTTGCATCTGATTTTATTAAGTAGGATAAAGCGCAACAAAAGTTCAAAATCGGCTGCAATGCTATAATCCTCCCTGTAATATCCAAATTTCTCAAATAATTCTCTCCTTACATAAAATGTAGGGTGGGCAGGCATAAATCCATACCTGAACCTGCCCGGATGAAAATTCCGTGAAGAATAATATCTGACAACTTTCGTTGAGTCAGAATCTTTTACAAATTGCACATCACCATAAACTGCATCTATCTCCCAATGGACAAAAGCCTCTGCAATTCTACCAATAACATCATTGTCAAAAAAGAGATCATCTGAATTCAGAATACCTACGATGTCGCCGGTCGCTAATCTTATTCCTTTGTTAATTGCTTCATACATACCACTGTCTGGTTCCGAGATAAATTTGGCAATTCCTTTTGGAAAAGAATTAATAAGCTCAAGGGTACCGTCAGTTGAGGCTCCGTCAATAATAATATATTCAATATTGGGATATATCTGGGAATGAACTGATTGAATAGTCTCCGAAACAGTTTTGATGCTATTGTGGCATACAGTAATTATTGAAACTAAAGGTCCGGTCATGGAATATACCTAATAACCGATACAGATTATCTTACCTGATGAGTAAGAATATAAAATACTCTCCTGCTTCATTTCCATTCATTCAGATATATAACGATCTTCTCCGCTTCGGATAATTCCATTACAGGACTCATTGGCAAACTCAGCTCCACATTATGAATTAATTCAGTGACCGGAAATGACATGCTGTTCCATTCTGAATAGCAGGCTTGCTTATGGGGAGGAACCGGATAATGTATCAGTGTCTGAACTTCTTTGTCGGTAAGATATTTTTGGAGTTTATCACGGTCTTTGGTCCGGATTGCAAAAATATGCCACACATGTGATAAATCTGATTCAATACTTATCCTGGAAACAGGGATGGGCAGGACTATCCCACCATTAGCAATATTATTACAATAGAATGAAGCAAGTACTCTCCGGTGTTGATTATCGGCATCGAGACGCCTGAGTTTAACCCTTAGAATTGCAGCCTGAATCTCATCGAGCCGGGAATTTAGCCCCTGGTACTGGTGCACATAT
Source organism: uncultured Bacteroidota bacterium (assembly GCA_903865465.1). GTDB lineage: Bacteria > Bacteroidota > Bacteroidia > Bacteroidales > VadinHA17 > LD21. Next base: position 5,735 of record CAIPJU010000069.1, on the reverse strand, counting down.
TTTTTTGATGAGCCGTAATTAGCCAGTGAACGAATCAGTGATGCCAGCTCTTCATCGTCAGTTGTTACAGCACCTCCGTCGCCCAGACAGCCTATATTTTTTCCGGGGTAAAAACTATGACCTGCTGCATGGCCAAGCGATCCTGTCCGTTTCAGTTTTGGTCCCGATTTATTCTCAGCATCATTTGAATAAAAAGCACCAGAGGCCTGAGCATTATCTTCTATCAACCGGAGATTATGCTTTTTAACCAGCCTCTCTATTTCAGTACCCATTGCGCACTTACCGTAGAGGTGCACAATCATAATACCCTTTGTCCTTTCTGTAATCTTTTGCTCAATAAGCAGGGGATCAATATTGCAGGTATTAATATCAGGTTCAACGAGAACAGGAATCAGACGATTGTCACTAATCGCCAGAATGGAAGCTATGTAGGTATTTGCCGGAACAATGATTTCATCGCCTTCCTTCATTATACCCATTACAATATAGGCTTTCAAAATCAGACGAAGTGCATCGAGCCCGTTGGCGACTCCAACACAATACTTTGTTCCTGTGAATGTTGCATATTCATATTCGAAAGATTTGACTTCATTTCCAAGAAGGTACCATCCTGAATCCAAAACCCTCTTTATTGAATCTGAAAGGTCAGGTTCAAAACTATCATTTATCTTCTTGAGATCGAGAAACTTTATCATGGGATTGAAATAAATAAGGGTAAAATTGTGGCAGAAAAAGAAATGTACTCAGAAATGCTTTGTCATTCTGATATCCAATTAATTCAGGCAGGCAGTCAGGTTTGCCTTATCTTATAACTTTGGAAATCATCATAACTACGGATGTAATCCTCCTCAGAATATTTATGTGAAGCCAGAACCAGGCAGGTAGAGCCGGATGAAAAATTAACTAATTCACGCCATATTCCCGGGACAACATAGAGAGCCTGATAAGGCCTGTTAAGCGAAAATGATCTCTTCTTCTTACTATCATCCAGTATAACATCAAAACTTCCTCCGGCGGCAATAATAAGCTGACTCAGCTCACGATGTGCATGCCCCCCACGGGTTTCGCCTCCCGGGACATCATAAAGATAATAAACCCTTGAAGTGGGGAATGGCACTATATCGTTGTTCTCAATTACCGTGATATTGCCTTTTATCCGGTGGTTTTTATCAAGTTCAATAAGTCTGCAGCTTTCCACTGATGATGATTGGGGGTTCTTTACTGATCGCAATACAGCTTCGGGCCCGCTCTCTTTTCCAGCAATTATATTATTGCTTTCCGCGATTCCCTGTCTGTACTGATCATAATCTCTGATATAGTCTTTCTCATTAAAAAGTGATGAGGCAAGTACAAGAGCAATTGAATTTGTGGAGAAGTTTTCCAGACTACGCCAGGTTCCGGGAGGTACATACAGACCAAAATATGAACGGTTCAAGGCAATTTTCCGCTTACGTTTTATGGTATCAATCACAACATCAAAGCTTCCTGAGAGGGCAATGATGAATTCTTCCTGCTTATGAAAAGCATGGCCTCCACGTACTTCCCCCCCGGGAACATCATAAATCCAATAAGTACGCTTTATCTCAAAAGGAATGTGATTATTGCTTTCGATAAAAGAGAGGTTACCCCTTACGTCGGTGATTTTAGGAAGGTATAAAAGAGATATTGATTTTCTCATTGGCTTAAACCGGATTCTTTTCTTAGTACTGAATCGAGGAAAAAAGGGAGAATAATGAAAAATCCCCAGATGGGCGGATCGAAAGGGCTGACTCCGCTGAAGAAGGTAAAAAAGAAGGCAATCAGAAACGAAAACGTGAACAGAGGATATCGCCTGAAGTATCTGATATATAGCCTGAATGCCACAAATAACAAATAAGAGTATAATATTAAACCAATAATACCGGAATAAAGAAGAATTGATAAAAAGGGATTATGAGGCCAGTCACTGCTTTTCTTATCATTTTGAAAATAATTTCCATACCAGTTCAGGAAATTGAATCCGCCTCCGAAGATTTTCCGGGCAAGGTTATACTCTTTCTTATAGATCTGGAAGCCGTATTCGAAGTGAGCCGTCCTGATACTGCCAAAATTTCTCTTTAGGGAATCAACTTTAATGTAAGCCGATAATTTAAGGTATGTTGTATCCTCACTGGTTAATCCATTCAGCACCTTTTTTATGAACGTTGGATGTTCCGGTTTAAGTGAAAATACTTCAGTTAGCTCCAGGAACTGCATTAAATTGAATACTCCCATTTGATTTTTCCGGCCGAGGTTGGAATCATGCGCTTTCTGCTGATCTGTCGAATCCTTTTTGATCTGCAATTGCGGATATGCAAAAATAACATAACCAGTAAGATCCCTTTGGAGATCAGAACTTCCAAGTTTGGCCCAGTCGAGATAAACCGGAATATCATTTTTACTTTCAAAATCAACTTTAAGTACTTGCCAGGTTCCTTTACTATTCAGATCATACCGGTTCTCCTTCTGACCTGCCAGAACTCTGGCATACGATCCGTTAAAGTCATCCGAAACATAGCAGTATACAGAAGCTTCATATACTTCACTTATTTTGGTTAAAGTGGAATTTCTGTAAACCGGATTAAAATTTGTCCAGATATAAGCATCCGATTTTATTGTTGTATCAGGATCACAAAACCGATCCATCCTGTAGCCAATAGCTCCTGCGGGAACTATGCCTGCATTCTTCCCCGTAAGAGGATAGACATCTTTGTGTATCCGGTAAGCCCAACCACTATCAGGGTCCAAAGGATCGAAATTTGGAGTCCATATTTTTTCAAAAAGGGTTTTGTAATCAATGTTTTTGTCGACTATGGAGGCATACCTCAGGAAATAATTGGTAATCCTGTCCCTGACAGCTCTGAGATCTCTGGCTCCAAAGAATTCAAGGGTATTATTTTTGAAACTGGCCGAAGTATTGGGAAGAATACAAAACCACAACAAAATCAATAGAAGGTAGGATAACAGAATTGAATTCCTCCCGGCTGTCATACGATTTATCGCAGACTTTTCTTTCAAAAAGGCGACTATTTTAAAAATAAAGTATGAAATTGAAATAATCAAAAAGAGAATAATGCCTCTTCGTGACCCGGCAAATAGGATATATGTTGAAAAAAACAGGAATAAGAGGTTTATCAGAATGACTTTAATCGCAGACCTGGTAAAGCGAACAAAATAAAAAGACCCAAGCAGACCAATAAATACAGGTACAAGTGCAAAATTGTAATCATATATCCCTGATTGTCTTAATCTTTCGCTTTCAATATATTGTGTATAGATCCTGGTATTGGGAAGGGCATCAAATAATTCTGCCATCCCGATGAAAGAGACAAAAAAACTAAATAACATAAACAGCCCGATAAAGCTCGAATAAAACCTATCCAGCTTTTTGGAAGAATCAACGAAAAAGGAGAGGTAAAGGAAGATGGAAATTATAATGAAGAGATCAATGATATCTCTCAGAATGACATTGTACAATTTTACCGATGCAAAAAAAGCAATCAGGTATATGGTTGCAAGAATTATAACCAGTAAAAAATTCCTGAAAAATTCTTTTATTCTAAGCCATAAATCATTGCGGTAGGTAATAAGGATATAGATTGAGAAGATAGCATAGGCAAGAATGAACGGAATTTTAAATACCGGAAGTGCAAACCTGATCAGGAAAAGTAAAACAGTCAGGGTAAGAGAATATATTTCAAAAGTCGAATTAGTTTCGCTTCTCATGGAACTGAATTTCAGGCACCAAGAATTCTCTTAAGAGTTTCGCAGACATAGTTCAGCTCTTCATCTGACATAAAGGGATAAATTGGCAATGACAAATTACCCTTCCATGTCTTTTCAGCGTTAGGGTAATCCCTTTCAGTTAGTCGGTACTTATTTTTATAATATGTCATCTGATGCAGTGGCTTATAATGAACCGATGTCCCGATTCCTGCCTCAGAAAGTTTTTCTATACAATGGTTCCGTGAAATAGGCGAATTTCCGTTCAGTATTACCGGATACAAATGCCAGGCATGGTCTTCAAAAGGCACATGACACACTGGCAAATCAATCATTTCCAATTCCTTAAGATTATTGTAGTAGAATTCGGCAACCTTCTGTCGTTCCGATCTGAATTTATCAGCCTGTTCAAGCTGTGCAAGACCAATTGCTGCGTTGACATCAGGCATATTGTATTTGTAACCTGCCTCAACTACATCATATTCCCATGAAGGCTTATCTGATGTAAAACGGTCCCATACATCACGGTCTATTCCATGCAGACGCATTATTTTCACACGCCTGTATATCTCTTCACTGTTTGTAGTCAGCATGCCACCTTCGGCAGTAGTAATTGTTTTGTTGGCATAGAAACTGAAACAGGTAACATCACCAAAAGAACCTACCATCTGTCCTTCAAGCCGACTTGGAAAAGCATGGGCAGCGTCCTCCATGATTTTTATTCCATGGCTTTTGCAGATCCCAAGAATTCCATCCCCCTTAGCTGAAATCATTTTTGCGGCCTGGCCTCCGTAGTGAACGATGATAAGGCTTCTGACGTCGGGATGCTCCTCTATGCCCTTCAGAAGAATTTCAGGTGTAATAAGATTGGAACCATACTCTGTATCAAGAAAAACAGGATCGGCCCCCATGTACCTTATTATCTCAGCTGATGCAGTAAAAGTCATCGAAGGAACAAACACCTTGTCGCCCTCCTTTACTCCAAGAGCTTCTATACCCAGATGAAGTGCTGCAGTACATGAATTTACTGCACAGGCAAAGCGGGAACCTACATGATTGGAAAAGTTTTGTTCAAAGCTAAGCGCTTTCCCAGCAGTTGTAAGCCATCCGCTTTCAAGTACCTCCTTTATATATTTATATTCATTGCCTAATATAAAGACTTTTGCAAATGGTATATTCATTTTTTTCATTTCCGCACAATTGCTAGTAAGGTGTTAAGAATGATATCAAGGTCCATAAAAAAAGACCTGTTATTAACATAGGAAATATTTATGTCGAGTTTTTGAGGAAGAATTACCTCTTTATAGGTCAAATCAGGGTTGGTGGATTGGGCTAAAATATCTTCCTCATTTCTGAACTGAATGGATGCCTTATCGGTAATTCCGGGTTTTACCTTCAGTACAATATCCCACTTATCAGTATGAACTTCCGTCCATTTTCTTACTTCGGGCCTAGGTCCAACAAACGACATATCACCTTTCAGCACGTTTAAAAGCTGTGGCAGTTCGTCGACTTTATATTTCCTGAGGACTTTCCCAACAGGTGTCACCCGGCTCTTTGATCCCGCATCAAATCTGCCCTCCCTGGCTTCAGGCAGATCTTCCATTGTTCTGAATTTGTAAAGTAAGAAATCTGATCCGCCCCTGCCTACACGTTTATGAAGAAACAGTACAGGCCTTTTCATTTTTATCAGAATAAGAAGTGAAATTATGGCAAGAAGTGGAGACAGAAAGATAAGCCCTAATAAAGCTATGACAATATCAAAAATGCGTTTGATGAACATTCCGTAAGTTCCTAAAACAGACAAAGACAGTTATTCTTTATGTTCCTGCAAATACTTAACCAATTTTATCATTTTCCTGTCAGGATATGTTGTAAATTCATAGAACACTTCATAACCTGATTTCCTATAGAAGGCAATGGCTCCATCATTGTCGAAATAATCAGTTGTGAGGCAAATCTTTGTGCCACCCCTCTTAACAATCTCATTCTCG
>CAIPJU010000068.1 GCA_903865465.1 uncultured Bacteroidota bacterium | reverse complement strand
GTGCAGACAATGAATCACGCGCAGCTATAATTAATTTTCTCGAAGCCCGTCCCGAAGTCGGGCGGATATTTAACCTGATTACAATTCAGATGGGACATCAGATCATGGTTGCAGTAAAAGCAAAAATGAAGGATTCTGATTCCATCGGACAACTGATTAATAATATAAATACCTGCGAGGCGGAGCTTAAGAAAGAGCTTCCTGCAATAAAGTGGGTGTTCTTCGAACCGGATATCAGTGATGAATAAGAGATAGAATATTCCACGCCCTGCTGCAAGATTAAAATGAAGCGGCCTGAACCTTTTTGTCCTGGCATGAGCTTACATTGTGAACAAAAAATAATTGTTTGGTATAAGTTTTGATGATACAGAGTGGGACTTCCAGTTAAACTGAAACCGTTGTAATTACCAAACGCTGCAGGCTCAAAGATAAAAGAGAATGGTCCTGGCTGTATACTGACAAGTTTCATTGTTGATTGGGAAGGAGAAGATTTGAACGTCTAAATGCAGAAAGCGGTAATTATCATCAATATATAAAAGTTATGGAAATTAAACCAGTTAAAGAATTCCGCGAACCTGATTATCCGACTCTGGATGATTTTATAAAAAATCCTCATTATATTCTTGCACATGCTCCTGAGCGATGGAAGGGGAATAAAATCCTCTGGGCAGCCCTGATTAGCCTTGCCCTTGGTAATCAAAGTTGTGATTTTATTCAAAATAAACACTCCCGGATCGAATTCATTAAGATTCATGAAGGCCCTGATAAGAATGACTCAAAGGAGAATGTGATTCCGAAAGACAGTTCGTTTGTTGCACCCCTGTTCCATCATGGCGAGGGTATCGGCGCCTATGGCTGTGTTGTAATAATGCCTCCTGTATTTATCAATGAACAGGAAGCTAAACAGATTATATTGAATGAACTACGAAAACAAAATCTTCTTTTTGATACGACTGCTCAACCGCTTGCGAAAATCATATTAAGGACTGAAAAGAAACTTTGGGAAGAGAGTAATGGCGATTATAAAGAGAGAGATACCACTGAGTTCAGGGAATTGACTTTTGACGGCTATAATAAAGAATTGAACTTCGGATTCTGCTTTGTCTCGAGTATGAAATATAACCATTTCACTGATTATGAACCGGCTACTTCAACCGTAAGTATCGAAGATTATAAGAAGACTTCCGAAAAAATAAGATCTGAAATCAGGAAGGCAAACGATGTAAATGCCGTTGTCTTTTATGAGCCGATTCCATATACAAAGCGGGATGAGGATGGGGATAGGAGTCAGCGCCACGAAATTATGAATAAAAGAAAAGAGATGGCCGTGGATTCGTTAAAGGCCCAGGTTTCCGACTTTGTGAGATGGCTCAAGACCGAGAAAATAACTCTGAAATAATGCACGTTACACTTCACCTTACAACTTCCTGCAATCTGAATTGCAGTTATTGTTACTCTGCGCCTTCAAAAAAAGGTATTGAGATGACAAGGGAGATAATTGATAAGTCAATCGAATTCTCCTGCAGGGAGTTTAATTCCAATATAGGCATAATCTTCTTCGGGGGTGAACCCTTACTAAGAAAAGACCTGATCCGCTACACTATTGGCCGATGCAAAAGTCTTGAACAACAGGAGGAGCACAAATTAAACTTTCATTTTAAAGTCACCACAAACGGAATGCTGCTCGACAGTGACTTCCTGAAGTTCAGCAAAGAGTCAGGTTTAAATATTGGTTTAAGCATCGACGGAGACTCCAGGGCTCACGATTTAAATCGAAAATTGGGCAATGGAGAGGGAAGCTTTCAGTTTATTGATAAAAACATCGACACGCTTCTAGAATACCAGCCCTATGTAAACGCCTTGATGGTTGTATCGCCCGGGAACGTAAAATATTATGCCCGGTCGGTTGAATACTTGATAAACAGAGGTTTCAGATATATCATCGCTTCCCTCAACTATGCAGGAAACTGGAATAATGAACATCTTAAGGAGCTGGAAGAGCAGTATAACAAAATGTCCCGCTTGTATAAGAAATGGACTCTGGAACAGAAAAAATTTTATTTCAGTCCCTTTGAAATGAAGTTGGCCACACATATCAGGGGAAACGACGACAACTGTTATAGTTGCCAACTGTCGAGGCGACAGATCTCCATTGCCCCCGACGGTAAGATCTATCCCTGCGTCCAGTTTGTTAAAGACGGCATTTCAAATGCCGATTTTTCCATTGGAGATATCTGGAAGGGTTTTGATGAAAAACGGGAACTCTTATTCAATAAATCGGTTGAGGCGAAAGATGGTTGTAAGGATTGTGCTCTTAACAAGAGGTGTTATAATACCTGCAGTTGTTTAAACTGGCAAACCACCGGACAGATTAATCAGGTTTCTCCCCTGCTCTGTGAAACAGAAAGGATCTTGATACCGATCGTTGACAGGTTAGGAGAGGAAATGTATAATCTTAAGTTGCCAATGTTCATTCAGAAACAATATAATTTGGCATACCCCTTATTGTCGATGCTGGAGGATGAAATAACAAGTAATAAAAACTAAACTCACTCTCATCCGGTGAAGCAGAAATCAAACGCGAGTAATTACTACCCTCCTAAACCTTGTTAACACGGGAGCACCATTATCTTTCACTTCGAGGATAATATGAATGGTCTGCCCCTTAACAGCATCAGCAGGAACTATTAAAGAAGCCTCATTTTTATCATTTCCCGCAATCTGAACTTCACCCTTATATGATCCGGCCTCACGATATTGCCACCAGGAGTAACTTAATGAATTTCCATCAGGATCGGTTGCTGTTGAGCTCAGAGTAATCTTGGTCCCTGGTTTGGCCTCGAGTCTGTCGGAATGGTTCAGCATAACCACCGGAGCATGGTTTGTTTCTGCAAATTCCTTAACACACCAGTTGGCGCGTGCCGCGAAGTCGTTTTGAAGAACAGATATCCATCGTACCTGTGGATAACCGGGTTCCTGTTTCCCGGTATATGGATCAAGATCCGTGACAGCTGCTCCGTCCTCCCATGTTTTGGGATTGAGGGCTGATGGTACAAAACGGCCGCCTAATCCGCCAAATGAGGGATCATCGAGGTTTCTAAGTCCAAAGTCAAGCAGATAAAGATATGAGGGAGAATCCCCTTCGGAAATGAAATCATAACGGGCATGATTTTGTTTTTGTGCCTCCTCAGGGCTTCCCATAACATTTTCCGGGTCTCCCTTTGTGAATTGTCCGTCACCCCAGCAATAGTAATTTTCGAGAAGAGGGCCATGATTAAATTTAATGTTTTGAACCATCCATTCACCCTCAAGGAGAGATTTTACAGGCGCAGGTACCACTCTTGGCCAGGCGTAGGCAAAGCACCAGAACTGGGCAAAATTATTTATTATCTTTATTTCAGGCCAATTCACATTAATATACTTTTTGGTGGTAGCATCCTGATCAAGAATATTATACATGACTATCTTGTCCGAAACCCTTTTATAAATATTCTTCCAGTCAGCAGAACTTCTGTTCTCTTCTTCAATTGATTTCAATGCTCTCGCAAGAGTATTGGCGCCACCCCAGGCCTGGAAGTAAACCGGTCCTGGTTTATTTTCCATGAGGATCTCCTTTATAAAGTCGGAACCTTTGGTGTTATATGCCATTTCGCCTTCAAAATCAATGTTCCCTATCCTGATAAGACTTTTCAGATAGTCGGGTGTTGGATAGTTCTTGTCATGTTTTAGCAGATTTCCATAGACTGCAGAATACTTAGCAATGAGTTCCTCCATCCAATTGGTTCCTGTCCACCGCAGGTCGGTCCTTGGTTTGTTATATATACGGGCCGACATTTCCATTTGAGATGAGAAGAGAGTTCCTTTTCCGTCGCCGGCATAGTGCCACATGGAGCTTGTGTATATAAATCCGGCAATATCAAATTCATTGGAGTACAGAAGCAGCCTGATGAACGAGTCCATATCATCCACCTCTCCGTCAGTGAGGATAACGGTTCTGGGTTTGACGGTTACCGGCTGTTTGCCGTCAGTAACTCTAAAGCCCGTTGAAATGACAAATGATAACAGTATAGTGAATATAACAAACAGCCGTTTCATAATAAAAATATTTTAAGTGGAAAGCTCTAAGGTATCTTATTTATTTGATTATCATAAATGCTGATGTTAAAAAAGTCTTGGCATATAATCCCGTAAACAGAGGCGCCAGAATGGCCATTCATGTCCGTAGCCGGGTGTTTCAACCAGTGTGTATTTAACTCCCTTACTGTCGAGTATCCCCTTTATGGCGCCATGGGCGGAGATCAGTCCATCGTCGGTACCAATAGCGACATAAAGCAGTTTCAACTTAGAATTCATACCCGAATCAAGTTTGGGATGAAGGGCAAGAAACTTCTCCGGATCGACGGTTCTGCTTACATCAGGCCCTCTCAGAGTAGCAGCATTGGCGGGGGGTGTGATATTAACGGCAACACCCGGGAGTAAAGGAAATCCACCACTGAATGCCCCTACCCAGGCGAATTTGTCTATGTTATTAAATGCGGTATAGAATGTTTGTGCACCACCCATCGAAAGACCTGCTATTGCCCTGCTTTCTCGATCCGTTTTGGTACGGTACATCTTATCGATAAAAGGAATCACATCTTTAACAAGGCTTTCTGTGAATTTGAAAATATTATCTGACACTCCCGGAGGTCCCTGTGCAGGCTGGGCCTGTGCAAATACAGGCGCTGGAACCACGTTCCTTGCAGCCGATTCCCTTGCATTTCCGTTGGTCATCACAACTATCATGGGATTGGCCTTTTTCCGGGCAATAAGATTGTCGAAGATCTGTGGCGCTCTTCCCATTGTTGTCCAGGCATCCTCGTCGCCGCCGCCACCATGAAGCAGGTAAAAGACCGGGTACTTTTCAGAACCCGATTCGTAACCGGGGGGAGTATATATATACATCCGGCGGGTCATATTGAGAGTAGGCGAGGGGTACCAAACCTGCGAAAGAGTACCGTGAGGTGTATCATTTACCGCATAGTCTGCCGATTCGGGTCCTGTCATTCGCAAACCGCTGGCATAACGCGAGCCGTCGCGTGCGACAAAAGGGTTATTCGGATCCAATGCTCTTACACCGTCGACGTTAAAATAATAATCGATGAAATCGGTTCTTTTTGGTTTCACTGAAACGCTCCATACGCCCCTGTCGTCTTTGACCATTGCAATATTGCTTCCAATCGGGAATTCGCCGCTGAGAGTAACAGAAGCTGCCGATGGCGCATATATTCTGAAAATAGCGTTACCATCAGCCGTAATTTCAGGTGAATTAAACGTTGGCACCTGTGATGCCTGCTGAGCTGATTTGCCGGTTGAAACAGATCCTTCATTTCCAAAAAGATCTATAGGAAGAATTGCAACTGATGCCGTTGCAATACCAATTCTTCCCATAAAACTGCGTCTGGAAAGATTTTTGCTTTTTGTCTCTTTATCCTTTTTCATAAAGGCCTGGTTTTAATTTATTAAATGATTTCAAAGAATAGAGTTGAATATCCAAAAGGAAAATTATTATAATTATGTCAGGTTCGCCAATGTCAGTGGTCTTATTTTTATTTATTTGAATGAATATCGGTACTGAATCATAAGAATCAATTGATTTTCAAGAGCAGGTTTATCTATTATTAGTTTTCGATACTTATTAGTTATTTCGGAATTGGCAGCTAATAATAATTAACTTCTATAAAGCATTTATATATAATATTTTAGGCATTTTTATCCCATGCCTCTCTTCAGTAGGGATGACGATTCTTTTGATTGATCAGGGCGGAGGAGTCGGACTCATATAAAATAGATTCCCCTTGACTAAAATCAGCTACTCCTGTTCATGAAACCATTTATCTGAAATCTGAAATAGTACGCATGCGGATTAAAAACTTAATTATCCTCCCAGAAAGCAGGTTTATTAATGGATCCCCTTACCGTACAGTCTGCGCAACCTTTATCGGAGGTGAGCACTACATAGGGAGGAACGGAAAAGGCGCTGCTTTCGATAATCCATAGCCATGAGCCAAGTCCTGGAATCTCACCCGGATTGTCGATTCTTTGCGATGCACAATCTTTATAGATATTGATCTGACCGGCAAAAGAGTCTTTTATGAAGAGTCTTTGTGATCTCTTTGCTGAAACGCTGAAATAACCCAGAACCTTATCCCCGGGGCGAGTAAGACAGGAGATGTTGCCGTTAACATCTGCAGGGATCATGTCGTAAAGACCTCCGACATCCTGAGAGAAGAGCTTTAACTTTTCCCAGTATGAATACTCTTCCTGTGAAAGGGAATACTGGTTAACATTGATACTGTATTTTACTTCAAGCCTGTCGGATGTTTCCGGGATATAGTTTAGAGGGAATCTGATAATATTATCGCTGGCTAAACCCGAAGTATTCTTAATAATAATGTTCTCTGATTTTTTTGAAATCCAGCAGGTGTAGTTGGGAAGATTATAATGGAGATGGAATTCCCAGGTCTCTGTGAAGTCCCATCTGAAATACCTGCATTCTCCTTTGGCGTCGTGAGTATCGAGGAAGATCTGACAGTTGTCTAAACTCTCGTAGAAATGTTCTGCTTTGCGGATGGGTATTTTCTGATAATAGATACTGTCAATCGGAGGTACGCTCTTCATCTCCACAGGTACAGATTCATAATCGGAGCTGACACCATAACTGTCTGAAGCCCTAATATGAAGCAGGTATTTCCTGCCTGTTTCGCCCCGGAAGATTGTAGAATCAGAGAGGTAAACCCCGGAATCTTTTTCTGCGAAAGTAAAATAATTCCCAAGGTCATCACTAACAGTAACATTTGCCCCTGTTACAGGGAGTATTTCAAATTTCAACCCTAATGATTGTGATCGGGAGAGCTTAACTTTATAAGCTTCATTCTGATCTGTAATTAAGCCTTCTATAACCAAAAGATTCTTGCTCTCGGCAGTTTCAGGAATAAACTGCTTAAGACAAGCTGAGGAGAGAAAGGTCAAAAAAACTACTATAGAAAAAAGATATAACTTCAACTTATTACACTCCTGTATTTTATAATGGATTGACTCTCTGTTCATACTTGAATCACCAACTGAAAAAACTATGAAACTAATATAAGGCTAATTAATTTCCCTTTCTTCTAATTGACTTTTTTTAACTATTGGGATTCTTCATCTCCGGATAATCCTTTTTTATTGACTCTGGAGTTTAGCATTTAAACAGAACAATCTATTCTTTCAACCAGGTGTAATTTCTCCAAAATAAATGAAGTTACATTTCATTAAATTCATTAACAGCATATAAATCATTTAGAAAGGATCGGGGGCCGTTTATAAACGTATAATTCCGTAATAAAAATAAAAAAACAGTTGTGAAACTAAAAAAACAGTTATATCTTTGAAAAAACAGTTATATCATAATAAGTTTTTGAAATGAACAGATTGACAAGGAAAGAGGAAGAGGCGATGAAGATCCTCTGGAAAGCCCGAAAGGGATTCGTAAAGGAGCTAATTGAACTCCATCCGGAGCCCAAACCACTTTATACAACTTTCTCCTCAGTGATAAGAGGGCTTGAGGAGAAAGGCTTTATCGGACATAAGGCCTATGGCAAGAACCACGAGTATTTTCCACTGGTAAAGAAAGAGGAGTACAGGAAAGCATTTATGAAGGATATAGTTAATGATTACTTCGGATCATCTTATAAAAATGTGGTCTCCTTCATGGTTAATGAGAAGAAGTTAAGTGCAAATGATCTGAAGAAGCTAATCGATCTCATTGAGAAAGGAGAAAAAAATGGATAATCTGTTTTTATACCTGCTTAAGGTTTCAGTGGCAACTATGTTGTTTTATCTGAGCTATATCCTCTTTCTCAATAAGGATACTTTTTACCGTCGGAACAGGTTTTTTCTGGCAGGCATCCTGCTGCTTTCATTCACCCTTCCTGTTATGAGGCTTTCTGCAGTTTTCGGATCTCGCCAGGCAACCGGACTTGCAAAGCCTGTCTACAATATTTTTGTTTCAGGAGCTTCTATTGAGTCTGCCGTTGCAAACAGGATGTTATCAACAGATCTGAATAGTATTCTTTTATGGATCTATATTTCAATTTCTGCTCTTTTGCTTTTACGACTCCTGACAAGCGTTGTCAGGACTTTTATGATAATCAGAAAGGGGAGACTTATAGAAAGATCTTTTCCGATGGTTGTCATCTCTGATCTTGACCATCCCCCTTTCTCATTCTTTCCTTATGTGGTAATTCCAGTGAAGACGCATGAAAGCGGTGATTATTCTGAGGTCATTGCCCATGAGAAGGCACATGTAAAACAGGGTCATACTTTTGATCTCATTTTCACTGAATTACTGATTGCAGTATTATGGTTCAACCCCTTTATCTGGCTTATAAAAAGGGCCATGGTGCTGAATCATGAATATCTGGCTGACAACTCATTGGTTAAAAGCTCATTCAATATGAAGAATTACCAGTATAAACTTCTGAATATAACACAGGGGCTGACCATTGTTACTTCAGCTCATAATTTTTCAAGTCTCATTAAAAACCGAATTATCATGCTTAACAAAAAACCAACCAGCAACTATGCTGCCCTGAAGAGTATCATTATTCTTCCGGTGGCGGCAATCCTATTCATGATGTTTTCCTTCAGACCAGGATCTGGTCAGATCAGCAATGGTTATCAGGGAAATTTGTTCTCGAAGTCCTCCGAGAGTGAGATTTTGACGTTTTTAGCAATGAACACCGGCTATCCGGAGCAGGCGAAAAATAATTCAGATACAGGTAGTGTTTTTGTTGTAATAAAAATGGCTAAGGGGGGAATTGTAAAAGATTGTAAGGCTTTCACAGATGTTAAAGAGGTCAATGCACCGCTTCTGAATGAGATTGTAATTGTGGGTTACAAGCCAGCTGCAGCAATGAAATATGCAGCAGATGTTAAAACTGCAGGAACTGAACATGCGGCATTAAAAAGTGAAGCTCTCAGGGTTGCTAATAAGTTATCTGAAGTTAAAGTTCCGGAATGGAATGACAAGGATATGGAATTTGCCATTCCTGTTAAATTTGAGCTAAAATAATCTGACTCAATTATCCTATCTCTGAAGTGACCTGGGATTAGATTCGATTCCGTAGTTCAAGCCCTCAACAGGTTCTTCTGATACAGCTTTTTGCAAAGATAATAATATATCCTGGCATACCGTCTCCACGCTGCGTTTCTGACCAAGGGAGATTGACAGGGAACGAACGTTTGTGTTCTCTCTTGAGAAGAGAAGGATCTGCTTCTTTATCAGAGAGAACCTGCTGTAATCATCAACTGCTGTTTTAAAAAGCGAATCCTCCCGGACATTTCCAAGTAAGGCAAGATCATTCAGGTTCCTTTGTACAATCTGATCTTCCTTAGACATTCGACTCTCAAGTTCATCCATTTTAGAGTCGCTTTCCTCGGAAATGTGCGGTGCCAGCAGGTTCTGAATATTCAATGCTGCTATTTGGGCCCGCAATGCAAGGGAGGTTATATTACCTGCATCCTGTAATTTTGCTTTCCTATCAATTAAACCTTTCAGCGAGAATTCCATTGCACTGATTGCTTCAGCAGCCGGTCCAAAGGCAAGATCAAAAGCTTTCAGATTAGTGTTCCTTAACGCAAGATCAAGCAGGTTAGTATCGATTCGCTGAAGGTTGACGAAGGCATTAGAGAATTGGATTATCAACTCCTTTTCACTCTTTGTTCCTCCTGTTAAAAGGAGATCTGAAAGTTCTTTTCTATTTTCTTCAAGTTGAACTGTGTAACTGCGTGCCTTACCGGAGTAAAATTTTGAATCCTGATCAGTGACCGCCATTACCGCACTCTTTTCAGCTTCTGAAGCCGAAGTAAGGTTCAGACGCATTTGATTCAATAAATCCAAACGCCTGGTTTTAGAGATGAGTTGGTCGGTTAAGCTCATCTTATTCTGGAAATGATTAACCATCAGCATTATCAGAATAAAAATAACCGCACCTGATGTCATCCACAATATTTCTCTTAATGAAACTTTAATCTTCATATAGTTCCTTTTAGAAAATCACAACATGGTCATTACCAGACAAAAGTATATCTGGAATTATAAGTGTTTTATAAAGATTTAAGGATCTTTGAAAAGATTTTATCTTATTGATGCCAGGTAAAAGATTACATCCACGGCTCGTTTTTATAATGAGGATTATATCAGGATATAATTGACTATTTTACATTTTCTTCAAAATAACGAATTGCATCACCAACATTAACCATTTTTTTCGCCTCATCTTCATTTATGGCAACATTGAATTCCTTTTCAAACTCCATTAACAGTTCAAGCGTTTCGAGGGAGTCGGCACAAAGTTCATGACGGAAACTGGCTTCAGGAGTTATCACCGATTCCTCAACCCCTAGGCGGTTAATAATAACTTTCTTTACCCGCATCTCTGTGTCAGACATATTTTAAAGCATATATAATTCCTGAATCTGAAATATCTTATAAATACTTAATTACCTGTCATTTAAACGGAAAGTAAGTCTTTTATTTTTCTTCAACCATCTGTATCATGTCTATATTCAGCTTTTCCAATCCCGTAAGAAAACTGGATACATCGGTATGCTGAGGCTGGTACCATCTTTTTGCCCTGAAAAATGTATCCAGATCCCCACGTGATTTGAAAATCAAACCATACCTGGCATAGATTTCATTTCGCATAATTCGCAGATCAGCAAGTTTCATATTTATTAATTCGTTCTGAGTCAGTTCCCTTCGTGATGCATAGGAATACTTTCCGGGAAAATGTTTCTTTAATTTACTTTTTACAAATCCAATCTCGGATTCGCCTTTTTTAAAAGTGCCCTGCCAGGGTTTATAAATTACCAATCCTTTTTTGTTTCTAAATCGGGTAAACTCACCGTTTGTTTTATTTGAATAAAATTTATCACCCTTTATTTTTACATTTTTCAGATTTTCATAATTCCAGACAGGCTCTTTGCCCTTGTTAATAACTTTAGCTGATTTAATCTGAGCAAAACAGGAGTCATTTGATACTACCAATACAAAGGTTGACCCTGAAGCCGGAGAACCAAATTGGTATTCAGCCTGATAATCACGGGTCTTCTTTGGGTTCCATGGTTTTACTTTGGAACCATCAATCTTTTCCCCTGCGTTTATAATCTGCCCCAATGCAAGATAAGGAATAAGAGCAAATGCCAGAAGTATTAGTTTATTTCTCATAATAATGTGTTTAAATCAGTTCCGTTTCAGATGAAGTTGAGCAATTTGTACGTTTTATAGTCATCCTGCGTTGTAAGTGGTTTGTCATCCAAAATTACCAGGCATAGCATACTAATTGGATCGGTATCAAATTTAGAAGTTTGGCGGTCAAATCCAAAATAACTTATGACTCTTAAATAGGAGGTGAGATAATTTCAAAATTAAGAATCTCATTCCTCTTTTGGGAAAATATGGTATTAATATTTTTTTAATCTTCTGTAATAATGCTTTTTACAGTTTCGGCATGATTTTCGCTATTATAATACATAACATTATTATTTGCTATAGTACAATTTACAAAATGAAAATATATTCCATACTTATTGAAGAGCTTGAACTTTTCAGGTTTCGAAGAAGAATGATCTCCAAAACAGTCCGGAGATGGCTTCGTTCAAATGGCATAATCATAAGGCAGTATTATTAGATCTGATGTTTTAAATTTCCAAACCTTGTGAGAATGGATTTCATGGGAAAAAAGGTGCCGGTCGATTTGTGATGGCTATGTTGAAAACAGCATATGATTTTTGTTGGGGATTATCGAAACAATTTTGATACATTTACCTGGTATTATGTTGTTACTTTTCTGCATAAAACATCGCAATGAAGATACGTGCTATAATTGTTGATGATGAGAATGATGCCCGGGAATCAATAAGGCTTATTTTGGAAAAATTTTACAATAATGATGTTGAGATTCTTGCCTCCGTTCCATCAATAAAAGAAGCAGTCAGTGCAATTATTTCGATTAAGCCTGAACTTGTTTTTCTCGATATTGAAATGCCCAAGGAGAACGGTTTGCAGCTTTTTGATTATTTCAGGGACGGACATGATTTTGAAGTCATCTTTGTAACTGCATTTCAGGAATATGCTCTGAAAGCATTCAGGTATGCGGCCCTCGATTATCTTCTCAAGCCGGTCGATTACCGTGAGCTTGGAGAAGCCCTTGAACGATTTAAAAGGCGCACCTTCATCAACCCGGAGGTTAAAATAGCCACCTATTTCAACAACCTGAATAACGATCTTGAAATCAACAGAAAGATCATCCTGCCTTCAAAAACAGGTTATAATATAGTCAGACTTAGTACTATAGTCTATTGTCAGGCTGAACACAATTATTGTACCATATTTACAAACGACGGTAAAACGGTTACTATCTCAAGTTCTCTGAAAAATCTGGAGGATATGCTCCCGCAGGATGTCTTTTTCAGGGCTCATAAATCATTCCTCGTGAATCTGAACTTTGTTAAATCGTACGACAGGAAGAAAGGCGTGCTGGTACTTGAAAATGCAATGACGATTGAAGTTGCTTACCGGCG
>CAIPJU010000067.1 GCA_903865465.1 uncultured Bacteroidota bacterium | reverse complement strand
TTGTCCATTTTTGTATTTATATAATACACCATCTTCATTCTTAGTATCACCATCTTTGGGGCCATTATTTCCTGCAGGTGTTTTGGTTTGATACTTTTCTCCACTTTTAGCATAATCTTCAGCAGTCTTCTTTAATAAACTGGTTTTTGCTTTTAATTTACCTTCAATTTCAGTTATTTTGTCATCTAATGAAATATCACCAGCATTAACTGCATCTTGTAAAATTGATGCCCATGCCTCTGAATAAGCAGCGCCTGCCAAACTTTCCCCCATAACATTAGGTAAATAACTTTTTACAGTTGTAACTGGAACATTACCAGTTTTTTTTGCATCAGCAGCAACAGCAGCAGCAACTTTTGCAGCTATCAGTGTTTCCGTTTCTGTTCGTTCAGCAGTTGTCAAAGCCTCGGCACCTAATTTCATTTTTTCTTCAAGCAAAATCTGATTAGCGCGCAATTTCATATTATTAAGAATACTTTCCCCTAAAAGCCTTTCAGCAGTGGCAACATCATTGATAGAACTTTTTTCATTCAGAAGCATTGGAATATGCTCATTTTTTAAAAGTTCATTTATTTTCCCAATAATTTTCAATTTTTCATCTTGCTGATTCCATTCTTTTTTAAGAGCACCAAATAGTGACTTAGATTCCATCTGCTGTTTTTTGGTCTGTTCAATATTTTTTTGATTAGCATCCAATGCCTCCTCACGTATCGTTTTTAATTTCTGTTCATCAGCCGTTAATTCTTTCATTGCAGAGGAATATTGCCATATTGCGGCAATAACCGTTGCCACTACTGCAAGCACTAATCCCCAGGGATTAGATTTCATTGCAGTATTAAACCCTTTCGTTGCTGCTGATGCTAAGTCAACCACAAATTTATAAGCCTTAGTCGCCCATTCAGCTCCTTTAACTGCAAGTGTATAAACTCCAACTCCAACGGCGGCAGAAACAATAGCCGACCTGTATTTTATGAAAAAATCAATCAACCCAGATATCATACTCAGCATCTTAGTACCATAGCCGGTTAAAGCAGTCATGGATGGCGATAATTTTTCGCCCAATTCAATTGCAACAAGTTTGGCTTTATTTTTTGCCTGTTCTAATGCAGCTGCATTGGTTTTTGTGTTTTTTGTTGCCTGTTCAATCGCTACATTAGTTCCTGTAACAGCAGTTCTAAGATTTTCAAAACGTTCAGTATTCTGTAATAAAACCGTCCCAACTGTTACATTTTCAATACCAAAAACTTTCATTTTCAATGCATCCTGTTCTATCGGATTTTTCATCCCTACCAGTTTAGCATTTACTTCATCAATAGCATCGCGCATATCAAATTGCCCGCTGGTATAACCCATTCCGGCTTCCTTCAGTTTCAATAATGCACCTCTCAATTTGGTACCAGCTTCTTCGCCTTTCAACTGTTTATCGCCCAAAGTTTCCAATACTGCAATTGTATCCTCAAAAGTCATATTCGAATCTTTTGCTACAGTACCTACATTTTTCAACGATCCTGTTAAATCTTCAATTTCCGTACTACCTTCCAAGGCACCGGCACCCATCACATTAATTATACGGGTAGCTTCTGTTGCGCCTAATCCAAACTGATTCATTGCCGCAGCAACTGCAGAAACTGCAGGCTGCATCTGCATACCCGAAGCAGCTGACAATACCAGTGCAGCTTCTGTAACCTGGGCTAAAGCATCCTTATTCTTTAATAATTCAGGACGAGCCGAACCCATCAACTTAAATCCCTCTACAATATCGCCAGCACTTGCAGTAATTCTCACACCTGAAGAAGTAACAGAAGTACTCAACTCCTTTGCTTTGTCGCTCATCCATTTCAAATCATCTCCGGCAAGTCCGGTCAAAGCTCCTAAATTAGCAACCTTACTTTCATACTCATTAAAAGCCTCTACAGCACTTTTAACACCCAACACCACACCTGTAAGCGAAGCCAAACCAGCCGATACAACAGCAAAATACTTATTAAACCCATTAGCCAACCCACTCAATCCACCACCGGAAGAAGATAAACCTCCCATATCGGCCTTTACCTTATTCACTTCGGTTGATACCTGGCGTAATTGTTTGCTCTTATCAATATACTCTTTAGTGCCGCGAGTCATTTTATCCAACTCCTGAGTGATTTGTTTCTGGGCAGCCTTCAGGTCGTTCAGGTTGGTGCCGTTCAGGTTTTTTAAAACCTTACCAATATCAACGGTAGTATTTTTAACCTTTACCATTGATTTATCCACTGCATCCAACTCGCCCCTGAGCCGCTTCCATCCCTCAGCATCTCCGGCCTTGAAAGCTTTATCCATTTCGGCCTTCAAATCTTTGGCCTTCTTTTTCATGTTTTCCAACTCCCATGCAGCTTCTTTGCTATCAATAAGTACCGTTGCTGTTGCAGTTTCGTTTCTATTTGCCATAACTCAATTTTTTTTTAATTATTTGTTGGATTGCTCTCCCATGCTTCTTTCACATACAATGTGCCCTGATGCCCGTAATAGGCAGCCATTATGCCAGCAAGTTTTTTCACTTCCAGAAGAAATGATTTGGTAAACCATTGTTTTTTCTGCCTGATGGTATTGGATTGCATACGACCTGCCACACTCACGCCCTTACCAACTCCCATATCAGTAAATTTCAGAATATACTCAAACATAAAATCAACCTTTGCCACATCCCCACCGGCAGCGCTCACAATAGTAAAAGCCAAACTATTGGCATGTTGGCTAGCATTGCTTATCCCCAATGACGACATGCGCTCGCTCCATACCTTCAGCACAAATTCAGCCCACGCCGTAATTGTATCATTCTGTGTCATCGTTTTTTATTTAATAAGTAATAATTAGATCCAGTCGGCTGAGTTAAATGCTATCTCAGGATTTAGTACACTTGTCATTGTGAACTGTACCAGGGTGCCATAATAATTTTCGCCAATTGGTCCTATGGTTTGGTAGACTACAGAGTTTAAATCGAAATTACGCAAACCAATATTGTATATTTCGCCTTTCAGCTCAGCCCGTTTTTCGCTCTTCATGCGGCTGAGAATTGTTTTTACAATTTGAAGAGTGGCATTTTTTGCGGACTCACGATCTGCCGACTCCATTAACTTGCAATGTTTCATTACAAGGAAGCTGTAGCTTTGGATATCGAGATAATTATCCGAATTCATATCCATAATCCTCCCCGTCCGGTTATCTTCTACCATGATACATGGCGAACCAGCATTGTTGAAACGCTCAATCATTTCTTCAATATTCATCACACTGGAAATTCGGAAAAACTTACATTCTTTTGCACCTTCAATATGTTGTACTGCCTTTATTTGTTCTGCTATTTTAAGCATATAACCCGTAAAATCGAACATCTTTTATTTAATATTTAATGATTATTTTTTGTAAAGTTTATCCATTTCAATCTGCTCGAGGCGCATGTTTTCCATTGCAATCAGCACCCCATATAAATTAGTATTCATCCATGCATCCACTTTGGTCGCATCATTCTTAGCCAAACTTGTTATCATCTTCACATAACCCTCAAACACACTCTGTTCATTCGAGCGTAGTCGAGAATTACCTTTCACCTTTTCACTTTCACCTTGCACCTCAAAAACATGCGGAAACTTCCCCCTCAAAAAATCCTTACACCCTTCATACCAGAAGAGAATCCCCTGTTTAACCTCAGGGTTCAAACTCCTCACCAGTTTCTCCCGTTTTTCGGCAGTCCCCACATTCATCACCTCACGCCCATCAGCGGCATGCTCAGGAATATTCTCATCATAATCCCTCCGCCTCGGCCGATACAAAGTAGCAATAAGTTTATCACAATAATGAGTTATAGCCCCTTCTTTAAGGGGTTGGGGTTTTTCTGTTTTCTTCTCACTTCCGGCTTCGGTCTCCTGACTTTTAATAAACCCCGCATAATGATTCTCCGCCACCACAAATTCAGAAAACAACAAATTATTCAATCCATCTGCAGGGCCATAAAGAATTCCATCTTTCAGTTTGATATCCGGCAGCAATTGCCTGAATAACCTACTCCTGAATTGATAAGACTTATTACCCTCATCATCCTCCGTAATCCTGAAAATAAAATCCATCTTATTAGCCAGGTAAGCCACATCAGTAGCCGCCAACAGATACACATGCTTTTTGCCTGCCGACACATAAAAACATTCCTCGTCGCCAATGCGCTGCTCTTTCATACGCTCAATCCGGAAGCCCAACAGCAGAAACAAAACCTTAGCCTTAATCTCAGTTACAGCCTGCGCCTCCAGCGAAAGGCGGCAAATAGCAAGAAACTGCTCTCTGTTCAACTCGTTCCACTGAGTCGGAAGCTGATAATGATCTCCGTTGATGCAAACTATTTTCATGGCCGTTGGATTTTTATAAAGCAAAAATACAACAGCAAAACACTATTGGAAAGGACAAAAAAAAGCCGCTCCTGAATGGAAGCGGCTCATGT